>JASJBY010000057.1 GCA_030066245.1 Gammaproteobacteria bacterium | reverse complement strand
GGCGGAATGTTCGAATCGCACTTCGCGGGGATGCCACTCCGTCCTCGCCAGGCTCTGTACAACGCTTTGAAGGTGGGCTCCCTTGTCCTCTGTCGCGTGCCGATAAGACTTTGCGTTCGGACAAAGGATGCGAAACCTCAACTGAGCAGTATCACCCTCTACATGCAGCCTCATCTCATCGCCGTATAGCACCCGCGTATAACGACATGCGATATGCAGCGCGGCCTGCATGGTGGCGCAGCTCATGACTGCATAACCCAGAGCATCGAACATCTGAGGTTCTGCCTTCGCCCCGAGATGCAGACCAAAGCAGTCGTCGTCGCATCTCTTCGCCGCCATTTCGAACATGGCCGCGTACTTTCGAAACAGAATTCGAGCCTCCGGATCATCGAGGAACTCCCGGTCGATCCCGAACTCTCTCAAAAGAGCGTGGGCGTCAACGTTAGCAGCCGTCAAGCCGTTGATAAGTCGCCCGAATACACTGGATTGAACGGTGAGAGTTCTATGCAACGGGCTTGCCTCAGATATTCGCAACAACCGCCGTGCAACGTTGTTTTGTCTTCATCGCCGGGGCGCTCCATCCTGTGAAAACGACAACGTGCCTTTCTCGAGGCAACGGCAGACATCAACCGGACCGGGAGCCAGTATCAGGCCGTTGTGGAGAAGAAGCAATGGCAAGCGAGTTGGGATCGTCACGAAAAACCAACAGGGATAGTGACTTGGCGGCACGCGGAGGATATCGGCGATGTGCCGAGCCCTCCTTGTGACGACAACAGCATGCTCACCGCCGGTTCTGCGGTACCAAGACAGGGCGTAGCGGCGCAGGCGTCTTCCGCGTCGTCAGCACCTACGAGTCGGCGCCTACGCGTACGATCTTGGCCAACTCATGGACTATTCGGATAGCAAACGCATTCGTTTTCTGGCGATTCTTACGTCGCGGCAAACACATTGCCGGCGGTTTCGTTCAAGGCGTCTAACCCGAGAAACCATGTAGCCTGGCCGAAAGACGTAACACGCTTGTTCGGTCGGGGTGTTGGCGCAGCGGCGTAGATGGCGAGCGGTGCAGGATAGCGTGAGCTCGGCATCTTGGACTCTCGGCAGGCCAGGCAGAGCCTGACGGGATTTTGCGACGCCAACGCCCCGACCGAACCGGCGCCTGCTGCATCGGCTGCGGCCATCGGTGTCTCGGAATACAGACAGGTGGTTGACCAGAATACGCGACGGGCTGACCCGGCCGGGTCCCACACCTGCCGTATCGTCTGTTGTGCGCGATATCTACGAACAGCTATTGCATCTGTTGACCTGGCGCGAAAAGATGCCCGGGAGGCAAGGAGCTCATACTACGAATGGGTGGGGTCGCTGACTACGGCCATTAACGGAAAATTCCACGCGAGTTGCCAGAGCGACTGGTTTCAACAAGGCGTAGCACAAGTTCGGTCATGTATTTCCAAAATCTCTTCGGATCCGTCCCGTCGATAACACCAGTCGAGGTGAGAAGCCTGATCGACAGCACACCGACTGAGGGTTACACGCTACTTGATGTGCGCCAACCGATGGAACACCAGCAGAGCAGACTGCCAGGCTCGGTACTCATTCCCTTGGGGGAGCTGCACTCCCGGGCCGGCGAGTTGGATCCCGGCAAGACCGTTGTGGTGTACTGCCGTTCGGGCAATCGGAGTGCCTCGGCCACCGGCATGTTAATGAGCCTGGGTTTCGAGCGCGCCGTGAACCTGGATGGCGGAATCATCCGCTACGATGGCCTGGTCGCCAGCGGACCGCCAGAGTCTGCGGCGGCCTGTTTTCCCGCCTCGATGACAGCGGTCGAGCTGGCAGCCACCGCCTGGCTCATGGAAGCCGGCACCATCCAGTTCCTGGAGACCCTGTGCCGGCGCATAATGAATAATCACGAACCCGCTTTGTTCGACCGTATCCTTGAGGCGAAAAGGTCACATCAGTCCACCCTGACCGATCTCGTGAAGGAACTGAAGGGCACATCCGAGAACGCGGCGGAGTTACCCGCGGGGATTGTCGAAATGCCCACGGAACCTGTCATGGTGGGATGCATCAAGGTCTCGGAAGCCGTGCGCTGGACCGAAGACAGACAATTGAAGGACGTCCTTGAGCTGATGATGACCCTCAGCGCCAATGCCTACGACTTCTACCTGCGCCTGGAACGCGCTGTCGATCAGGACCAGGAGCAGCGCGTGTTCAGTCTGCTGGCCAAAGAGGAGCATCAACATCTGCTGCGCCTGGCGCAGGCCTACGAGAATGAGCTGGCGGACAGTTGAGAAGAAAAGGTGGGAAGGCACAGTCAACGCGTTGGATGCGCGTGCCGGTACGGCCCCCACCGCGAATGCTTAACCGGATGGGTCCTCCGGGAGGCGCTTATAGGAGCCTGAGATGAGCCAATCACTGAGTGTCTATCTGTCCGGCGAGATTCATACCGACTGGCGCGAACGCATAGCGGATGGCGTGCAGGCTGCCAGTCTGCCTGTGGTGCTGACCGGTCCGGTCGCCAATCATGCCAGCAGCGACGAGTGCGGCGTGGCTATTCTGGGTGATGAGACCGTGAGCTTCTGGAAAGACCACAAGGGCGCCAAGCTCAACGCCATCCGCACGCGCACCTTGATCGAGAAGGCGGATGTGGTGGTGGTGCGCTTCGGCGACAAGTATAGGCAGTGGAACGCAGCCTTCGATGCGGGCTTTGCTGCCGCGCTGAACAAGCCCCTGATTACCCTGCACGACGCGCCCCTTACGCACCCCCTGAAGGAGGTCGACGCCGCAGCACTCGCTGTCGCCGAGACGCCTGACCAGGTGGTGCGTATCCTGCGCTACGTTATTGAGGGACGCCTGTAATCCCGAATGCTGGCAGGGTCCGCCAGCTTTACAGGGGACTGTGTCCGGCCATAAGACGAGGGGCGGTTCAGGGGCGATAATGGGCTACAATCTCGGGCACACGAAGAGCATTCATCGCGGCCCCTCCCGGGTCGTTCAAGCGGCCTAGAACGCTGCTCCCGTGCGCGACAGGCAGGTGCGACCAACGCGTGGGCGCGGCGGCGTAGATGGCGAGCGGCGTCCGGACAGCGCCAGCTCGGGGTCTTCACTTTTCTACAGGCCAGGGAAGCGCTGGCGGGTTTTCGCGGAGCCCGCGCCCTGGTCGGGGCGTGCGGCTTTTGCGCTGACGTGAATGTTCGATGAGTCGGAGCAGCTACATGCGCCTCACCCCATGAAGTCGCCGGATCGCCGTCAAGGCAGCCATTCCACGATGACCAAATCGACCCTGTTAGGCGTGCGCGCTATCAGCAAGGCCTACCGTCTCGGCACCAACAGCGTTCCGGTGCTCGAGGAGCTTTCCCTGGAAGTCGAGGCGGGGGAGATGGTGGTCATCATGGGGCCCAGTGGCTCTGGCAAGACGACACTGCTCAACTGCGTCTCGGGCATTGACGCGCCGGACGCGGGCGCCGTTCTCCTCAAAGGACGAGCGCTGGATTTCGCGTCCGAAGGTGAGCGCACCTTGCTGCGCCGCCATCATATCGGCATGGTGTTTCAGTTCTTCAATCTGATTCCAACCCTCACCGTGCGGGAAAACGTCGCCCTTCCATTTCTCATCACAGGTCAAGGGGGTGCGGAGGTGAATGAACGGGTGGATTGTCTCCTGGACGAGGTCGGCATGAGCCGGCGCTCGAATCACCATCCCTTCCAGCTTTCCGGCGGAGAGATGCAACTCGTTTCCATAGCCCGGGCACTGGTGCATAGGCCAGAGCTGCTGTTGGCGGACGAACCCACCGGCAACGTGAATCCTCACGTGGGGCGAAATATCATGGAGTTTCTGCGTGGCACCGCAGCCCGCGAGGGAGCCGGCGTGCTCATGGTGACCCACAGCCCGGAGCACGCCGCGTGGGCGGATCGGATCTGCTTCCTCAAGGACGGCGCCATCGCGGGCGAGCATCATCAGGGCGGTCGCGTGGAGGAGGTGGCAGCGATCCATCAACGCCTGTCCGCCCTCGGTATTTGAGATCATGAATCTCCGGCTTGCCATCTACCTGGCATGGCGTAGCCTGCGGCACCACCTCAACGTGGCGCTGGCCACCGTGCTGGGCGTGACCATCGGAATGACCGTTGTCGGTGCGATACTGATCGTGGATCACAACAGTATCGAGACGCCGATTGGAGGCCGTTCCGAGGCGGATGAGCGCGGGCAGAAGGTCGCCGGCGCCGCCGCACCGGGCCCGGCGGAAGATCAACAGCGAGCGGGATCGACTGGACCGGCGCATGGCGCGCCCCAGCGGATCCTGCGCATAGCGTTCGAGGTGGGCAAGGAAACACCGTCGTCGCCCGCCCAAGCGCGCTTTCCAACGCAGGAAGGGCAGGCCAGGTCCGGCCTGGCACAGGACGCGCCGCCCACACGGCGAGGTGAAGAGGATTACCAGGCCATGCGTCTGGCGGTGCGCCTCGCTTCCCTGATGAGCTTCTCCGTGGGTGCCGTCATCGTCTTCTATACCATGCGCTTTTCTGTGGCGTCCCGCAGCCGGGAATTCACCTTGCTGCTCTGTCTTGGAGAGCGCCGCGGCAACGTCGGCCTGTCTTTGCTGGTGGAGGCGGCATTGCTCGGCCTGGCGGGAACGCTGCTCGGCACGCTGCTGGCCTTTCCGCTCGCCAGCCTGCTGATCGGCTCTGGCATCTCCACCACGGGGCGGGTGCCGGCCAGCGATTTCGCAGTGCCCTGGCCCGAGCTTGGCGCTATGGCGTCGCTGAGTCTGCTCATCGCGTTGCTCGGCGTGCTGGGGCCGTTGCGCTCCCTCAGTCGAATGCGCATCGTCGAAGTACTGCAGCCTCGCTTCATCTCTCCCCAGATAGACGCCGGGAATCTGGCAGTCCAGGGCTTCGGCTGGCTGGCGCCCCCCCTCATGGCCGCCGTCTATCTTGCGGTACGGCCTTTTCTCCAGTCCTGGCTTTCGGTAGTGGAGTTCTTCATCTTCGAGGCCTTTTTTGCGGGCATTCTCGCCGTGGCTATCCTGTGGTGGATGACTCCGCTGCTTCGTGGGGTGATCCGCTTCGTGGAGACGCTTCTTAGACCGTTGCTGCCTCTTGAGACGCTGCTGGTGGGGCAGCGCATGCGCCTCACCAGCCGCAAGCTGGTGTTCACAGTGGCCAGCGTGACTCTGGTGTTCAGCCTGCTCACCGCGCTGCACGACATAACCCGAGCTCTCAAAGACGAGATTGACCGCTGGTCTCGTGACGCCCTGGACCCGCACATCTTTTTTCAGCGCAATTCAAATGTCCGGCACGACGAGGCGGCGCTTCGTGAAGCGCTGGATGGCCGCGGCCTGTTCTTCTTTCGAATGTCGAAGAAAATCGGCGGCGAGATCCCGATCCGCCTGGTAGCCGCTGCCGACGTGAATCCGTTTCTAAGCGCCCAGGGACGACCCATTCTGCGGCCCGGAAAGGTTATGGTTTCACGCACGCTCGCTGCGCGTTTCGGCCTCTCGGTGGGAGACCGGGTGGTGATCTTCACCAACAGTGAGAGGCACCGTTTCGAGATTCTCGACGTGACCGATGCGGTTGGCTTCTTCGCGGAGGACGGCCAGTACGTGGACCTCAAGTCCTACTTCCTGTTCAGCGACGGCAACCCGTTGTTTGCCGACAGCCTGGAGCGGAGCTTGGGTGAGTATGGTGTGGCGCGCAAGAGGGATGGAGGGATGCCGGGCGTCGCAGACATGATGGCACTGAGCCCCTACTATCGGGCCGTCAAGCGGGGCTCGCGGCTGGGCAAATGGCAGAAGGCGGAGATTGACCGGGATTTCCTGGTCTTTGATTTCATTCTGCTGATGACTGTCATCCTGGCCGCCGTGGGGGTGACCAACAATATCCTGATCCAGGTCCATGCCCGTGAGAGAGAGTTCTCAGTGCTGCGCACGTTGGGTGTGTCCCGGGGTCAGACCACGCGCGTTCTGCTGGTGGAGGGGGCCATCATCGGTTTGGTGAGCGCCGTGTTGGCGATAGCGCTCGGGCATACCGTGGGAGCCATCAGCATAGCCTTCCTGGATCGCTTCACTCTGTTCGAGTACGAGTTGGTGTTCTCGGCGCAGGCCACAGTGCTGATCTCAGCCCTTGTGGTCACTACCTGTTGCCTCGCTGCGGTCTATCCTGCCCTGGTCGCCAACCGCGTCTCCTCGGCAGAGTCTCTGCACTATGAGTAGGAGCATCGTTGCCTTGCATATCCAGGCGTCGCTATGCCGGCTGTTTTCAGCGACCGCTGCGGCCAGATCTACCCTTGCAAGCGCGACGCGTCTCCTGTGTATCCCTGCGGCTCCGAATCGCGCCCCGGCGGGATCCATCCGTGACTGGTGAAGCATTCGCGGTGGGGGCCGTACCGGCACGAGGCGCCGGGACACACCGTGAATACCTCCCTGTAGGCTCGACGGCCGCTATCCCTGCGGCCGACGGTCCCGGCCACTCATGCCGGTATAGCCCTGACCGAACACCAATGCAGGCGGCCGCGTCCCGGAGCTTATCGCCAGAATGCCAGGACCTCCAGGCCGGCCAGACTCGCTCCGCCGATGAACCAGAACAACACTTTCATGACCGGCTGTTGTCTCCAGGGTCTGAATGCACCTCGCCGATTCTCGGCGATGCGTTCCTTCAAAAGCTCCAGCTGCCTGACGCGACCTTCGTTGTCGGTGCCGGCCGCCTTCGTTATGCGGTCCGAGATGGACCGGAGTGCCTCGCCCCTGGCGTGCTCGGCGGACCGGCGCAGCGTCAATGCCGCGACCACAGCGTACAGGGCGCTCGCCGCGATGACTATGGCCAGGCCTGTGGGCATGTTCCAGCGGTCGAAGTAGGTACTGCGGGAAATGATCAGGACAAAGATCACGATGAACGGAAAATAAATCAGGCCGCCGATGGCCTCCGTTCGGCGCGCAATGAATTCGATGCCCAGCCACTCCCTTAAATCGTCCGCTTCGAGGCCGAGACGCTGCTTCCAGACGGTTCGTGTTTTCTCCGGCCAACGCATCCTGACTTCCACGAACCAGTTGCTCAGCTCGATGCACAGTCGAGTCGCATCGAAGATACCAAGCAGCAGGACAATGAAGGGGATCACCGCGAGGAAGATGATTATCACCTTGTCCAGAGCGTAGTTGGAGGCTACCCGGGCCGGAGTGAAAGGTTCTCCGAGAAGGTAGATCAGGCAGACGTTGAGAAAGAACAGCACCAGGGCCCAGGGCAGCATGCGGACGAGGCGGGATTTCAAGCTTCCGAGCCTTCGGTACGCGCTCCAGAGCGCCTGCAGGTCCACCGTCCGTGCGTCATTGCTGTCGGCTTTGGTCACAAAGTCCTCACGCAGCTGCCGCCAGCGGAAGATGCTCTGGTGACGGTAGAACTGGACAAGTCCTGCCAGCCTGGTGGCAAGCCGCTTCCACGGTGAGGTTTTTGCCTCATCGCCTGTTTGGTCGGAAGTTGAAGATCCCGTGGACGCACTGAGAAAGAACTCCTTTTCAATTTCGCGGTCGCTCTGGCGGACGATGCGCCAGGCTTCCACGGCGAAGTGGACGGCGAGCAGGCCGGCCAGGAGGCGCAGGGCCTCCGTTGGCCAGATGCTGATGCCGCCGCGGAACGTGAACGGTTCGCCAAGCACGTGATGGGCGGTGATGCCGAAAAGAAGAATGGCGACAATGGCAAGAATGTACAGCGCCTGTACGCCGACGATAGTCCCTCTGACCTGCCAGTAAGCATTGTCTTGATAGAAGCGCCATTTCTCCCTGAAGCGGAAAATATAGTGGTATCCCAGCAGTATCCCGGAAGCCAGAACGCCGGCGGCCAGCAGCACGAATTTCGGGCTCCACTGCACCGGGTGGGTTTCCGGATGCAGCTGTGCGTTGCATTCGTCGGAACCGGGAAATTCCTTGCGCCCGTCGCCGTCCAGGAGCGGCGTTATGTCGTAGGCCCGGTCACGCCCGATCTCGAAGAGTCGGGGACGGAGGCAAAGGCAGTCCTTGAGGACCGGGCTCGCGGCCCACTCATGATCCTTCAACGCAAGGAGCGTGGAGAAGAATCGCGCAGTCTGGTAGTTGCCACGGAACGGCAGCACTGTCTGTTGTAATTCCGGTGCCAGCTCCAAGCCGAAGCCGGAAGCAACCAGGAGATTGCGTGTCCAGGGGATCTGCTCCGGTTCCAGGAGGCGTGCGTCCAGGTCGGTGGAAAAGAACAAGGTGTTGGAGAACTCGGGGCGCAGAGCCTGCAGGATAAGCAGCTTGTCGTAGACGTCGCTTCCCAGGATGCCGATGGCGGCGATGCCCCCGCCTTTCTCCCGTCTGAGCTTTAGCTCGAGATCCTTTATCTTTACGGCAAGACGACGTAGATAATCGGCCTGCCCATAGCCGATGGGCCGCTCCATGGGGCTGTTGTTGGTGTCCTTCTTTCGGTCCTTGTCCGGGCTGCGCTGAGCGCCTTCACGGTTGCCCGAGAGCCGGCCGTCTATGCCACGAAGGTAAGTAAAGCGATGCACCCAGGGGAGGTCGAAGGCGTTCCGCAAGTCGTCGGAGCCGTGGTCCAGCCGCAGCGCGTTCTCGAAGGCATCCGGCATGGCGCGACCGTAAGCCGTGTCCCATTCCGATATGAGCACGATATGGTCCGGGTGGTCGGCGCATAGACTGTTGCTGTCGGCCGAGCCGGGCTGCCGGACGGCCTGTTCCAGTCGCCTGCAAACCACGTTGACGTCTCGCGCATCGAGCTCCCGGATGATCAGATCAGCCAGCTTGAGATCCGTTGGGATTGAGCGAATGAAATTGCCGTCCCCCGGGTTCGGCCAGATGGCTTCTCGCAGATCGTGGGTGCTGAAATCGGTTCTCGACTTCAGCAGGAACTCGGAGGCAGTGGCCGAGGGCGAGTAGATATTCACCCCCTGCAGCTCCGGGAATATGCGACCGTCGGATCCCCGCTGAATGCCGTTGGCTTCCTCCAGCATCTGCATCAGGGTCCCGGATTCGGCAGGGCCCAGCATTTTTAACTCGACCGGCGTGGGGACGCCCACGGTACGGTGCCTGCCCTGCGATTCGGCTCCCGGGTTGGGCCGCAGCTCAGAAATCAGGGCTGCAAGCGCTGCAAGAGGCCGGTAGCGGAGGAACTCTTCCTGTATCCAGAGCAGCAGGACCCGATCATCGCCATTCTTGTGGCGTAGCCACTCGTAAGGCAGAGGCAGATGCGGACCGGCGCGCGGGCGCACCGTGGTGGCCTGAGCAGTGCTTCGCGCGCTGATCGTGGTCAGTCGGAGGGGCGATTCGGGCGCCCAGGGACCTCCTTGGGCCGGCCGGGCCGGGGGCTGTCCGGGCTGAACCTGGGGAGACTCAACAAAGCTGATGTGGGTCGCGCGCTCAGGCGTATAGCCGACGATGCCCAGGGCGGACAGCACGGCGTAGCGCGTCCGCAAGCGGGATTCATGATCCTCCACGTAAAGTCCGCCGACGATGGATACCCCCAGCACCGTCAGGCGACCCCGTTCCCTGTTCCGAATCGCCTTGGCCAGGTCTTTGAGAGCGCTTGGAACGGCTAGCGGGATCCGGTCTCCCTGAGACCGGGTGAAGGAAGCAAACTCGGTGATTCCGGGTCTCGCGCCCGACTGATATTTGCGCACGGCGCTCAGGGGATCCTCCCACAGGCGCGCGGGGACTTCCTTCGGGTCGCTCACCGCCTGCATGCCGGCGGATGGCGTCTCAGGGCGGGCGCCTTTCAAGGCCGGTTTCTGTAGAAACACCACGCTGAGCACGAGCAGGATAATCGCCAGGCCGGAGAACGGTAGCTGGTCGCCGTCGCGGGTTTCCATGGCAGTTCCTCCACTCCAATCCGCGCGCCGGAGACCGAGAACCAGTCAGGCGATGCCCGTCGACAACGTTTTCGGCTGCCACCTGGCCGGGTTAGGAGAGAGGCGATGGGGTAAAGCCCCCTGCCTCAGGGATGGTCAGGCTGGCGTGCCGACTGAAGCCGGCTCAAGTCCACCAAGGCGCAGTAATATTTTTTCTATCACCTTGTTTTCATCAGAACCCAAGTCCGCTTTCCAAGACGAGTGTGCATGACACGGAAATCGTGTGAAAGATGTCACGAATCCGGCGTAAATGAGCGCCGAGTGTAGAGACATCCAACTCCGGAGGCAGCCTGCGGCGACGACTCCACGGATGCGGTCCGGTCCAGGTGGAGCGCAGCGGGTGCCACGCCTGTAAGGTTATCCAGCTGAACGGCTTGACCCGGGGCTCCGCTCGGCGCAACCTTAGCGGACTGTACGAGCGGGGGAGAACATAATGAGCGGTGGGGGATTTCTTGGATCACTTTACCTGCGGGCAATCCTCGTGGCGTCGCTGCCGGCAGCTCTCATCGCCCATGCTGCGGAGTCGTTACCCGACTACGTGACCAAGCCCATAGAGTGGCGGACGGCAGACGGTGCTCCCCAGAAACCCATTCACGTGAATCTGTTGCCCGATGGCCGCCTGTTCTTCTTCGATCCGGCGTTCACCATGACACCGACGCCATTCTGGATCTGGAGTGATGCTGATCTTCCGGATTTCGTCACCATTGCACCGGAGCTTCCACCGCTTGCCCATTACTTTCCAGGCGTCCATTACGATACTTGGCACGTCACCGACAGTATCAGCTGCGCAGGTCACACTCTCGCCGAGGATGGCTCCGTCATGGTTTTCGGTGGCACACGCCTGGTCGGCGACGGACCGATAGATTTTTCCGAGGATCTCGGTATGGGAAATCTGGCGGCCATCTTCGGTTTCCCCGATGCGCTTTCCTACAGTCCCGCGTCGAACACCTGGTCGACCCTGCCCAACATGATCGGCATTGGCGAGACGAACTATCAGGGACCAGGGGCTCGCTGGTATCCCACCGCCACCCGGCTGGCGGACGGCCGAATCATGGTGACCTCGGGTCTCGAGGTGGTCCTGCCCGTGCAGCTGCAGAACAGGAGCGTCGAGATATACGATCCGGCAGCCAACGCCTGGCAGGTCCTGTCCACCCACGGAGAGACTCCGCTGGCAATCTACAATCGAGATTACTCACACGTTTTCCAGCTTCCGGGAAGTGTGGATGAGCCCTTCGACATGCTCATGATGGGCGAGCTTGCGCAACCCGCTTTCCTGTCCACGCAGGGTCCCGAGCGGTGGCGCCTCAGCAACGCGAAGCGACCCGGCTCCGAGGGGCTCATGATGCCCAATCATGGCACGACCACGGCATTGCTGCCTATCCGGCTGCAAAACGAGTGGGGCTACTCCAACGGTGCCATCGTCATGGCCGGAGGTCAGCACATGACCAGCCTGGAGCACAGCATCGATGTGTACGATCCCGCCGCCGACCAATGGATGCCCAGCATCGATATGGGGATCAACCGGCACCACGGCTCAACGGTTCTGCTGCCGGACAGCCGAGTCCTGCTCATCGCCGGACACAATGATTTCGGCCTCAATCCCGGCTATGCCCAGTACCTGGATCCCGCGGACGGCTTCAGTCTGACTTCGGGAAGCGTCGAAATTCCCGAAACCCGCGGCTATCACACCATCACTGCGTTGCTGCCGGACGGGCGGGTATTCCTGGGCGGCGGTGCCGACGGCGGCAGCGCAGGTACCGAAAAGCCCAACTTCCGCTACTACTATCCCGACTATATGCTGAAGCCTCGGCCAAGCCTGCTTCTCGCCCAGGACACGTTTCAGCTGGGCAGCTATTTCTGGGTGCTGACCGGCGAGGAGACGCCTATCGCCGAGCTGGTGCTGGTCGCCCTGGGGGCCACGACCCACTCGTACGATATGAATCAACGGCTCGTGGAAATGGAGATCGTGCAAAGGGCTGACTACGGGGAGCACACGCTTCCGATCGGCCGGGCCCCGCAAAGTGCAGCGACGGCGCCTCCAGGCAACTACATGCTCTTCGCCCTTGACCAGGAACGCGTGCCGTCGGTGGCCAAGATAATCACTCTGACGTGCTAGCGGCGGTTCTCAAGGTGTGCGCCACGTAGTGGATCGGTCTCGTTTCCGCGTGCTTCGGCGTGTCCGAAGCTCGGAGGTAGACTGAATTGTCGCCTGAAGGCGCCGCCATCTTCGTCTTCGATGCCGGCAGCGTTGGGCCGGATGGCCTGAATGGCACGCTGACCACCTACGACGAAGCGCCCCCGGCGCCCCTCAGCTGGGATTGGGACGATCCGAAGTCGCAGGCCTACGAGCCCCAGCTGGGCGGGCTGTTTTACCTGCGAAGCAATGTCCAGGCGAGCGTCAGTGACAAGGCCGGGCGTTTCGACCGGGTCGGCGGTAACCGCCACCGCTATCAGTTCACGGCCAGCAAGCTCGTGCCTGGCCACCTTCCGATAGCCCTGATTGTCCTCCTGCCCCGTGGCTGGACGTTGGCGAAGCCACCACCCGAACCGAGGCTGACGCGGGCCAAGGTATTCAATGGCCGTCTTGCCGCTTTTTGGCGACTGGAGGGAGAGGACTTTCGCGCCGAGTCGGTCGATTTTTCGATTGCGAAGGGCAAGCCCAACATGGCCTTGGTCAACCGGCGTTTTCGTCACATCAAGGCAACTGACGGGCGTCTCGCCTTTCTGCGGTCTCCGGCCTTTTGGGCAGGCGTCAGCGCAGTCGCAGCGCTTGTCGGCGCCATCGTGGGCTTCCTGGCCTGGGTCACTCAAAGCGCGAACTGAGAGCCAAGGTCGTGAATCATGCGCCGTTCCCGATCCTGCAACGGTAGTTCGACGTTGTCAGGTGCACTCGCATTGCCGGACATCCATGAGTATCCGCGCTGAAATGCAGTCGTCTTCCAGACGTTCCGGGAAGTCACGTCTGCCGCTGCCGCGCATCGTCTTCTACGCCTTGCCATCCCTGGTAACCTCCGTGGCCGCTTTGCCGATGGCCCTGTTCGTCCCGGCGTTCTATGCGGACGATCTTGGGCTCCCGCTGGCCGCCGTGGGTGGCGCCATTGCCGCGTCACGGCTTCTCGATGTGGTCACGGACCCGCTGATCGGCAGCCTGAGCGATCGCCTCGGCAGTCGTTGGGGACGTCGCAAGCCGTGGATCATCGTGGGAACTCCCCTGTTTCTGGTGGCCGTGTGGCAGGTGTTCGTTCCGGGTGACTCGGCGAGCACGACTTATCTGCTCGGGTGGTCGGCCCTTCTCTACCTGGCTTTCACCATGATCGATCTGCCGCACAAGGCATGGGGCGCGGAGCTGTCGACGGATTACGACGAGCGCTCCCGGATCACTAGCTGGCGCGAAGCCTTGTCGACAGCCGGTCAGGTCGGACTGCTTGCGTTTCTCGTCGTGCTCGGCGCCCGCGGCATGGACGCTGCTGCGGATCAGCTTCGCGGCATGGCCTGGGTGATCGTGGTGGGGCTGCCGCTTCTGGTGGCCGCTGCCGTGGTGCGCGTACCCGAGGGGCGGAGCGAGGGATTCGCACACCCTCGCCGCAGTTTCTTGGCCGGTCTGCGGCTGGTAGCCGGCAATCCTGCCTTCGGGCGCATGATTGGCTGCGTGGTGCTGTTTGTTTCGGGGATCGCCATCCAAGGCACCCTGCACCGTCTGGTGCTCTCCGATGTCATGGGGGACGCATCCCGCTTCCCGCTCATGGTCTTGATCGAGAACGTTGCCACGCTGGCCGCGGTGCCCTTGTGGCTGTGGCTTTCCATTCGAATCGGCAAGCACCGTGCGCTCATGGCGGCTGCTCTGTGGCTGGCTGTGCTGAGCCTGCCCCTGGCCTTGCTGCGGGAGGGCGATCTGGTGATGCTGATCACGTTGATTGCCGTGCGCGGCTCAAGCTTTGCCTCGATTCTGTTTTTGGCCAACTCCATCGCCGCCGACGTGATCGATGTGGATACGCTGGCCTCGGGCGAGCAACGCTCGGGTCTTTTCTTCGCGGCCTGGGGCATGACCATCAAGCTTTCGCTCGCGCTGGGCGTGTTGCTCGGGACGGCACTGCCTGCGGCCTTCGGCTACGATCCCTCTGCCGACATCACGCCGCCGGATGTGCAGGCCTGGCTGATGCTTGTCTACGGCATCGTCCCGGCCCTGATGATGGCGGCCGGCGTGCTGTTCCTGTACCGTTTCCCCATCACGCGAGAGCGCCACGCCCAGGTTCGCGCCGAGCTGGAGGCTCGCTTCGACTGAAGGCAGAGAAGGACTGTCCGGTCCATGTCTGCGCACCAGGGCTCGCAGGCTGGCGGACAGCAGGTGGGAAGTCGCCACGCAAAGGTGGAGGCAGAGATGGACGAGAAGGGCGTAGTCCTAAGGATCATGGCCGCGTTCCTGCTGGCCGTACCGATTTCCGGGTGCGCAGAGGCGCGTCTCGATTCGCCGGAGCAGCAGGCGCCCGAGAACAGTCTATTCCGGGAGCCCCTGAAGTGCATTGGCACGGAGCCGTTCTGGAGCCTGGAGGTGGACTCCCGCGTACGTTTCGCGCGTCTGGGTGAGTCGCCGAGCACCCTGTCGGGCTCCCCGTCAACGCTCTCGTCGAATCACACCAACGTATGGTTCCTGGAGGCCCAGGGCGAGCGCGGCGAGCTTGTGCCGCTCTTTCTGCGTAGGACCGACCAGTGCAGCGACGACATGTCGGACTTCAGCTACCGGTACGAGATCTACCTGCAGATCCAAGGCAAGGTGTACTCGGGCTGCTGCAACCGACTGCCGTGAAAGGGCGCCTGCCAGACGCGTGATGTTCCGTCACTGTGGTCTTGACGGAGTACTAGTGTGAATATTGCCGTGACTCGGGCCCGCGAAATGCCCAAGATCAAGTTTCGAACGGGACGCCTGACCGGCTTTTTCGGCAACCTGTCACTTTACAATCTCCGGTGCTTCCCCGGATGGAGGTAATCATGGCTACGTTTCGACGGCCCACGCGCGACATCGACCGCGTCTTCCTGCACTGCAGCGCCAGCGATGTTTCCGCCCACGACGATGTCTCGGTCATGCGGGACTGGCACGTGAACGGAAACGGTTGGTCCGACGTGGGGTACCACTACTTTATCCGCAAAGATGGCAAGGTGCAGGAGGGGCGTCCTCTGGAGAAGACGCCGGCGGCCCAGAGAGGCCACAATGCCGGCACCATCGCTATCTGCTGTCACGGGCTCAAGGTCCAGAACTTCACCCAGGCTCAGTACCAGTCTTTGGTCGACCTGTGCGGAGAGATCAATCGTGCCTATGATGGAGAGATTACCTTCCATGGCCACTGCGAAGTGTCCCGCAAGGCCTGTCCCGTCTATCCGTACCAGGAAGTCCTCGGCCTGGACGAGGAGGGGTACATGAACAAGGAGCCGAACACCTCGCCCAGCGACCAGACCGACGAGGTGGCCGCCGACCTTCCCACGCTCAGGCTCATGGCCCGAGGCGAGTCGGTGAGAACGCTGCAGTCCGCCCTTCGCTCGAAAGGACATCGGGTTGCCGTCGACGGCATTTTTGGCCGAGGCACGCTGGAGGCGGTCAAGAGCTTCCAGCGTTCAAGCGGGCTCAGCGCCGACGGAATCGTCGGTGCCAGGACCTGGGCAGCGCTGAATGCCTGAGTGCGGCGGCCCCGCATCCTGAGCTCCGCAAGGGCGCGTCAGAAAGCGCTGCGGACAAGACCACCCTCGGCGCGGATGCACGCATCCGTGATCGGTTTAGCATTCGCGGTGGGGGCCGTACCGGCACGAGCCGCCGGGACACGCCGTGAATAC
>JASJBY010000056.1 GCA_030066245.1 Gammaproteobacteria bacterium | reverse complement strand
ACAGCTATGCCTCTGCGGGCGATCGGCCAATCTGCTTTGCCAGACCGACCCAAGATTCCGAATCCTGGTGAGAAATCCGGGCTAGCGACCGGGCCGGCGCCGCACGGTCCCGACGAAGTTTTCGTCTTCTTCAGAGCGGGCCTACGTCCCCATCGCACCAGACCGCATGCAGTGGCATGCCCCCATGTTTAAGCTGGCTGCCTCTTCAGCGTCTCGAACGCAGCCAGGGCCTCCTTCCGGGTATGGGCCAGGTCCACCAGTGGCCGCGGGTAGTCGGTGCCCAGCCTGACTTTTGCCGAAACCAGAACTCCTTCGGGTGCTTCCCAGGGTTTGTGTATGAACTTGGCGGGAAGCTTCGCCAGCTCTGGAACCCAGTGCCGCACGTAACGACCCTCGGCGTCGAAACGCTCACCCTGACGCACGGGATTGAAAATTCGGAAGTAGGGCGCCGCATCCGCCCCACAGCCCGCCGCCCATTGCCACCCGAGGGTGTTGTTGGCCAGGTCGGCGTCTACCAGCGTGTCCCAGAACCAGCGTTCACCCAGCTGCCAGGGGAGGCGCAGGTTCTTGACCAGGAAGGAGGCCACGACCATGCGCACGCGGTTATGCATGTATCCGCTTCGCCACAGCTGGCGCATGCCGGCATCGATGATGGGAAAACCCGTGCGTCCGTGTTGCCAGGCCGACAGCCAGTTCTCTGTGTCGCGACGCCATGGGAATGCCCGGAAACGGGGGTCCAGAGGCTCGTCGGGTGTGGTCGGAAAGTGGAACAGCACATGATGGGCGAACTCCCGCCATACGAGCTCCCGGGTGAAATCCTCAGCGCCTCGACTGAGGCCCTGCTGTCCGCCCAGGTGGGCAGCGCGGTTGACGGCATCGAGCACCTGATAGGGGGATATCTCGCCGAAGTGCAGGTGAGGTGAGAGGAAGGACGTGCCCTGCTGATGGGGGAAGTCTCGTGCCTCACCGTAACCGGCGAGCGGTTCGCGGCAGAAGGTCTCCAAACGCTCATAAGCCGCGTTCTCTCCGACCTCCCAGGTCTCGCGAAGGCCGGTGTCCCACGGGCTGCTCGGCAGCAGGCCCAGGTCGTTGGGCCCGAGGGACTTGAGCTTCTCGTCCACGGGGGGAAGCATTTCGGGTGCGGGCAGCGGCAGGCGAGGCGCAGGCAGTCGCTGGCATGCCCTCCAGTAGGCGGTGAACACCCGGTACGGTCCCCCGGAGGCCGTCTGCACGCTCCAGGGTTCGTGAAGCAGTCCAGCCGCATGACTGTGGCACTCCAGGCCTGATTCCCGCAGGTGTTTCTTCGTCACCGAGTCCGACGCGGTCAGAGCGGGCTCGTAACGCCGGTTCCAGTAAACAGCCTTGGCGCGGCTCTGACGTGCCAAGGTCTGCAGCGTCTCTGGCGAGGGGCCTGAACGGATAATCAGTCGCGATCCGAGCGGGCGCAGTTGCCGATCGAACTGTTCAAGGCTGTGGTGCAGCCACCAGTTGCCGGCAGCGCCGGCTGACCACGCGCCAGCTTCATCAGGCGCATGGACGTATACGGGTACGATTCGCTCGTGTTGACTCAGCGCCTCTGCCAGGGCCGGGTTGTCGCCGAGGCGCAGGTCATTGCGCAGCCAGAGGAGTGCCGTCGACATAGCTGTGGGAGACGAAAGGGTTATGGCCCTGGTGGTTGCCGCGCCTCACCCTGGTTGGATCAGGGCCGCTCCAGCACGGTTCGCATCAGGTCGATCCGTCCAGTGCGGAAACCTGCGAGGCAATAGGCCAGGTAATAATCCCACATGCGCACGAAATGCTCGCGGAAACCCATGGACGTGACCTGTGGCTTGACTTCGGCGAAGCGCCGTTGCCAGCGGTGCAGGGTCTCCACGTAGTCGCTGCCGTGGAAGGTCGCGTCCAGCTTGCGCAGGCCCGAGCCCGAGGCGCACTCGAAGAACCTCTCAGGTGCGGGGAGAAAGCCACCCGGGAAGATGTATTGTTGGATAAAGTCGGTGCCGGCTCGGTAACGGGGAAAGAAGCCGTTATCTATGGTGATCACTTGCAGCGCCGCCCTGCCACCGGGGCGCAGGCTGCGCTGGACAGTGTCGAAATAAGCTTGCCAGTAGGCCTCCCCCACGGCTTCAAACATTTCGATGGAAACCACATGATC
This sequence comes from Gammaproteobacteria bacterium, assembly GCA_030066245.1. Classification (GTDB taxonomy): domain Bacteria; phylum Pseudomonadota; class Gammaproteobacteria; order JAABTG01; family JAABTG01; genus JASJBY01. The sequence continues at coordinate 13,327 of JASJBY010000056.1, read as the reverse complement.
GAACTGTTCCTTGAGGTCCCGGTAGTCTTGCAGCCTCAGCTCGACACGGTCTTCCAATCCGGCGCGAGCCACCCTGCGCTGGGCGTATTCCAGCTGGCTGGGGGAGAGCGTGATTCCGGTTACGCGGTGACCGGCACGGGCCGCGGCCAGAGCGAAACTACCCCACCCGCAGCCGATCTCGAGGATGTGGGAGCCGGGCCGAGCCTGCAGCAACCCGAGCATCTGCTCGAATTTGTTGGCTTGAGCTCGTTCCAGGGCCTGGCCGTCCCGGTCGAACGCGGCGGCAGAGTAGGTCATCGTGTGGTCGAGCCAGAGCCGGTAAAAGTGGTTGCCCAGATCGTAGTGATACCGGATGTTGCTGGAGCTGCCCCTGCGTGAGTTCGCGCGCAGCCGATGGCGCAAACGGTCCACCCAGCAGAGCAGAGGGGAGGGGGTGGTCAGCGAACCCCAGTACTGCTGGTTGCGGGCTGCGAGCTCCAGAAGGCCGGCCAGGTCGGGGCTGTCCCACTCACCCGCCATGTAGCCTTCGGCGAATCCCAACGCTCCTCGTGACAGGAGTCGCAGGAAGAGGGCCGGCGACTCGACGCGGATGATCCCATGGGGCCCATCGCTCTCGCCGCGAATCACATACTCGCCGCCATCGCGGTCGCAAACGGTAAGCTTTCCCACATGCAAGGTACGGCAGGCATGCAGGGTAGGGCGCAGCCAGAACGGTGGTCTGAGCAACGCCGGTGACAGGGCGGACTGGTGATTGGACGAGGGCATTAACTAATCTCCTGTGTGGGCGGAGCAGGCTTGGTGTAGAAACGGGCACCCCGCAGCCAAAGCTTGAGCGCCTGCCAGTGAATCAATGCGACGACCTTGAGCGTGAGCAGGGGATAGGCGATGGCTATGTGGATGAGGCGTAGATCGCTCAGCTGGCGAAGTTGGCCGGTAAGGCTGGCAACCAGCATGAGTTCGCTGTCCTTGAACTCGTGAATGAGCACGGTCAAACGGTCTCCACTGGCGCTGAGGCGAAAACGGTATCGGGCATCCATGTCGATGAAGGGCGAAACATAAAACACTTTCGGCTTCTCGGATTTCAGCGGCCAGTGGAGAGCCTGGCCCTCGTCGTGGAGCAGATAGCAGTGCTTTTCACCGAAGGTATTGTTCACTTCACAGAGCACGGCGCGCAGAGTGCCATCCTGATGGTAGCAGTACCAGACGCTTAAAGGGTTGAAAACGAAACCGAGGATTCGCGGGAAGCTCAGGAGTTGCACCCGACCACCGTTAAGTTCGATGCTGTTTCGCTTTAACAGGCCGTCGAGCCACGGACGCAGCGGCGCATCCACCGCAGGGCCGTGATCCCGGTCGTAAAAGCTAAAGATGTTGAACCGGTTGTGAGAGAACAGCCGGAGACGACGGTCCATGGCTTGTAGTTCGCCAAGATCCACGAGCAGACTGAATATTCGGTAGACAAACCGGTATTGCAGCGGAAAGCGGCGTTTGTGCATAACAACACCGCGAAGAATCATGCGGTGGCTCCCGCCGCAGGCCTGTCGGCGCTTGCTGCATTGGCGGCCCAGGGCGCGGTGACGCCGAAATCCGTTGCCACGCCGATGGCGGAACGCAGACCGTCCTCGTGAAACCCATAGCCGAAATAGCTGCCGCAAAACCACACGCCGCCACTACCTTGAAGCGTCTGGAGCTGCCTTTGAGCAGCCATGGCAGCGTGGTCGAAAATCGGATGCGAGTAGCTTATCTCTCGAACTGTGCGCTTTGGGTCCGGGTCGCGTATCGGATTCAGGGAAACCAGGTAGGGAGTCTGTTGCCGGAGACGCTGCAGCCGGTTCATCCAGTAGGTAACCGACACGCTGTGCTCGCTTTCGGGATTGCTCTCACTGAGATAGTTCCATGAAGACCACACCCGACGTCGCCGAGGCATGAGCGCCGGGTCGCTGTGCAGCAGCGCTCGATTGTCCTGGTACTTGAACGCGCCCAAGACCCGGCGCTCCAACCGGTCAGGGGCACCCAGCATACTCAACGCCTGGTCGGCGTGAGTGGCGATAACCACCCGGTCGAAGAGCTCCCGCCGGCCGTCGGCAAGAACCACGGCTACGCCGCTGCCGCCCCGGACGACTTTGTCCACGCCCGTATGCACATGGGCCTGCGGTCGGAAGCGTTCCAGCAGGCGGTCCACGTAGGTGCGACCGCCGCCCACCACCGTTCGCCACTGCGGTCGGTCTTTCAAGTCCAGGAGACCGTGGTTGGCGAAAAACTTCAGCAGGCTTGCCGCCGGAAACGCCAGCATGGTGCGAGGAGGGCAGGACCAAATGGCTGCCGCCATGGGCAGGAGATAATGGTTCTTGAAGGCTTCGCCGAGCCCTTCCCGGGTCAGAAAGTCGCCGACGCTGCCGTCGAATGAGTCACTGCTGCGGAGCAGACGCTTAGCGGCCCGGTTGAATCGCAGAATATCCCAGACCATTCGCTGGAAGCGCCCGCTGAACAAGTGTCGACGCTGTGCATAGAGCGCATTCAGACTGTCGCCGGCATATTCGACTCGTCCGCCGTCGATGGAAGCCGCAAACGACATATCCGTCGCCTGGGTAGCTACGCCGATGTGGTCGAAGAGCGCGCTTAGCTGCGGATAATTTTGGCGGTTGTAGACAATGAACCCGGTGTCGACCGCAACCGGCCCGGAGTCGTCGCTCACGGTGACCGTGTTGGTGTGCCCGCCAAAGTACGACTCTCGCTCATAAAGGGTCACATGATATCGGGAGCCCAGCAGCCAAGCCGCCCCCAAACCGGATATGCCGCCACCAATCACCGCCACGCGTCCGTGCGTCGGCCCGCCAAACGAGTTCTTCAAACGTCGATGCTCCACCTGTGTGACTCCGCTTTGTCCAGGACATTTGTTGACATTTGTAGAGGTTCTGCCTAGGGTTTGTCAAGGCTTTTTTAGCTCGGTTTAACAAGGAGACTTCAGCATGACCACACTGCAACGCATTGCCATTGCGGGTTCGTTCCTGCTCGGAACTCCCGCAGTCTGGGGGGCCAGTTGCCCTGATACGCTCAACCACGACGTCCGCCCCCTGAACGGCGGAGACCGGCTAAACCTGTGCGATGCCTATCTGGGTAAGGTGGTTCTCGTAGTGAACACCGCCAGTTACTGCGGCTTCACCAACCAGTACGAAGGGCTTGAGGCGCTCTATCGAGAATACAAGGACAAAGGCCTGGTGGTCCTCGGATTTCCATCAAACGACTTCGGCGGACAGGAGCCGGGCACGGAAAAACAGATCCAGGACTTCTGCCGTCTCACTTACGGCGTGCAGTTCCCCATGTTCGAGAAGACCCACGCCTCGAAGACAAAAGCCGATGGTATCTACCGTGTTCTCGGGGAGCAAGCCGGCGAGTATCCCCGTTGGAACTTCCACAAGTATCTGCTGGATCGAGACGGGCAGCTGGCGGGAAGCTTCCCGAGCGCCGTTCGGCCGGAGAGCAGGCGCCTGGTCAACGCCGTGGAGAGCTTGTTGTAAGGCGTTGAGCTGCGTCCGTCGCTTCATGACAGCGCTGACAGCCCATTTGGTTTGCCAGCACTTGCCACGACGCTGCCTGTTTGAGCGCGCAGAACTGCCTGGATGCGATACGGTGTGAGCGCGTTAATGCGCATAATGTGTATTATGTTAAATCGTGGTTTCGCGAGGGTGGGGTAGCCGCGCAATGGACGGTTTCGCAGCTACCCTTTCGTTTCTGTCCGAGGAAGATTGAGCTCAAGTTGACGGCAGTGGTTTATCGTGCAGCCAGGGTGACGCCGGCCGCAGAAACGCAATCCCCGCTCCCGCCATGGCCAACCGCACGACAATCGCGCGTCTCTGCCAGAGACGGGTCACGGCGTTTCGTTCTTCGGCTACCAGCGCCACCTGCAGCGACTGGCCGACCTTTGGCCGCAGGTCGCCGAGCTTCAAGAATCCGCCAGAAACGCTCAGCTCCGACAACGAACAACGCACCGTTACCGGGTCGTCGCCGGGGAAACGGACCCGTGCGCTGTATCGCGCGCGACTGCGGGGGCACAGCCGCCGCTCCCTCCCGTTTGCAATGAGATGCGCCATGTTCAATTCCGTTGCCGTCGATGCGGCTTTAACAGTGTTGCCTGCGTTATTTGCAAGATTCGTGCGCAGGAGTGGATCTCGCGCGCAAACAGGGCGTTAGCCAACCCGAGGGGACTGCGGCGGTTACCGGGTGTAAAATTTGCCGACAGTTTACCGCCACGCATGCGGCAGGCCGCGGTCGGAGCCGACGCTGTAAGGGTTGTATCCCGGCGTCGTTCCTGTGCTCGCGCGTCGGATTCCTTTTCTTTCTCCGCCTCGGCCTGCGGATAGGCTGGCGCCTGTTCCCCGCGGGTGCCTTCGGGTTTAAGGTGCGCGGGCGAAGCAGAATCAACCGACTCCTCCGGGTTTGTCGTCCGGTGGTGGTGCGACTGAAGGGGCAGGCCCGCAACCGGGAGACTGGATGCGGAGGGGCTTGCAGCTACCAGCGGGACGGCAGCTTGCGGTGCAGTATCACTCGCTGGTCTTCCACGGAAATGTAGCCGCCCGCCTTGAGATCTTTGAAAATCTTGCTGACCATCTCTCTGGAAGCACCGACCATGTTGGCGATGTCCTGCTGGGTCAAACGCTCCGTCGCCCGCTCGCCATCCTGCTCAGTGCTGCGCTCCACAAGCACTTTGGCAACGCGACCGTAGACATCGAGCAGGGCCAGACTGCTGACATTGTCGCTCAGCTCGCTGATGCGCTCAGCCAGCGCGCCGATGAGGTTGAAGGCAATGTTCGGGTGCCGTGACAGGCATTCCTGAAAGGCGCTCTTGGACAGCACAAGGAACTTGCTGTCCTCGGTCGTCATGACGGAACTGGTGCGCGGCGACTCGCGCACGAGGGCCAACTCCCCCAGATGGTCGCCGGCTGTCTGGGTATTCAGGATTATCTCCTTGCCCGTTTCGTCGGCTACGAACACCTTCACCCTGCCCGCCAGGATCAGGTACAGCGAATCGGTCTCATCGCCTTTGTGGATGATGATGGTGTTCTTCCGATGGCTGCGGATCACGCCGTGAGCCTCGATGGTGGTCAGCTCCTCGGCTGACAGGCCCGAGAACAGAGGAACGTTCTCCAGCATGCTGACGGCCGAACTCATCGCAGCCAGGTCAGGAATACGTAGACAGATGGGATCAGCAGCAGGACGCCATGTGCCAGTCCTCGACGCACGGCACGCTGCCGTATGCGCCGGGCAATGCCCTCCTTCGAACTCTCTCGGCGGGGCGTAAGTCCTGAAGTCCGGATGGCCCCGCTTGCCATGGCAATCAGGAGGTGGTGCCGACAAAGCCCATGAGGATGGCTGCCGCGTTCACGGCGAGCAAGACAAGGCCGGCTGTTATGGCGAAAAAGAGTTTAGGGTTCATTACCAGGGTCTGTCGCCGCTATCCGGCGAGAATACTCGCATTGCGTCGGAATCTACGTCGATCTCACAGCCTTGGCAATAGGGACCTGTACTTAGCCGGCTCAGGGTTTTCCTGATGGGCCGGCGTACTGCACAGTCGCGCCGAAATGCGCGCCGGGCTGGCAGTTAGCCGACTCTGGCGGTCATTCTGACAAGCTCGGCCACCGAGCTGGCGCGCATCTTTTCCATGACGCGCGCGCGATGTGTCTGCACGGTTTTTTCACTGATGTCGAGTGCCGAAGCGATAACCTTGCCTGATTTGCCTTCCACGATCATGGCCATGATCTGCCCTTCCCGGCGTGTGAGCTTTGCCATCCGCTGGGCAATTTCAGCGCTGCTGGCCCGTTCCCCGCGGTTACGGGCATCGTGCAGGATGGCCTCGTGGATCCTGTCCAGAAGCTCCTGGTCGTTGAAGGGCTTTTCCAGGAAGTCGAACGCGTGGGCTTTCATCGCCCGTACCGCCGTTGCCACATCCCCATGGCCGGTGATGAAGATTATGGGGATTTCCACTCCCCTGGAGACAAGGATCTCCTGCAGTGCCAGTCCACTGGTTCCGGGCATGCGAACGTCCAGCACCAGGCAGCCGGGGCTAGCGGGATCGTAGTCCGCAAGAAAGGCCTCCGCTGACGCATAGGTGCTTGAGTGCAGACCCACGGACTCCAGAAGCAGGTCTACCGCCCGGCGGACGGCATCATCATCGTCTACTACAAAGACCGTGGCCTCGGTGCTCATCTTGTTCCTCTGCATCTCCGGCCGGTGCGGTGCGGCGACACAATAGTGTGCGGGTGTTCGCCCGGCCGACCCTCTACTGGCATTGCGGCATCGTCTCTCGGGAACCAGGCCCCTCCTTCGCCACGTTATGCTCCCAAGGGACTTTTGGCGGGGGCTTCCATGCGTGTCGAGGGCAAGACGAGGTGCAGCATGGCGCCCTGGTCGGCGGGCGTCTCTGCCCACAGTCGCCCATTGTGCGCTTCGACGATGGAGCGGCTGATGGAGAGGCCCATGCCCATGCCATGGGGCTTCGTGGTGAAGAAGGGATCGAAGACCCGCTGGTTGCCATCGCCGGGCAGTCCGGGGCCCGTGTCGCGTATGGTCAATTCCACGCCGTCGCGCCCGCGGCTCCTGGTCCTTATGACCAGCACGCGCCGGTCAGCGGAGATGCCCTCCATCGCCTCTATGGCGTTGACGAGCAGGTTCAGGATGACCTGTTCGATCTGAATCGTATCCACCACCACATCCGGCATCTTGCGTCCTAAACGCAGCTTCAGGCTGATCTGATTCTCGCGCACGCTGGCTGCCACGAATTTCACGACTTCCTGGACCAGGTCGTTGAAGCTTGCGGTGGAGCGCCGGGTCTCTTTCATTCGTGTGAACGCCCTGAGGCGCCGGATGATCTCGCCGGCGCGCAAGCCCTGGGTGGCGACTTCCTGCAGTGTGTCTCTCAGCTTCGTCTCGTTGCAGCGTTTAGCCCCCATCATACGCAGGCAGGCCTGGCTGTAAGTTACCATGGCGGTCAGGGGCTGGTTGACCTCATGGGCGACCCCGGTAGCCATTTCTCCCACGGTACTGAGCCGGAGCACATGCGCGAGCTGCGCCTGGTGTTCCCGGGCGGCGCTCTCGGCCCATTTACGCTCGGTAATGTCGCTGAAGATCACGACTCCCGCGGTGATACGCCCATCCGCGTCGCGGATGGGGGCCGAGCTGACTTCGATCACGCCGCGGGTGTCGTTGCCTCGCAGGATGCCTATCTCTTCTCTCTCGACTACTTCGCCTTTCTGAATTGACCGAGCGAGCGGCCACTCGTGCGGCGAATACGGGCGGCCGTCCGGGTGAAAGCCCCGGTAGACCTGCCACCCGGCAATGTTCTCGGAGGCGATGAAAGGATGGAGCCAGATCTGTTCCACCTGGTCGTTGCCGAGCACCAGGCGGCCGGACGGTGCCTCGGCAATGACCACGCCTGCCGGCATTCGCTGTAGCACCGCTTTCAGTCGCGCGCTTTCCGATGCCACCTTCTCAAGCAGCCGCTCGCGCTCCACCTCCCCCCGCTCACGCTCGGCAGTCTCCCGCCTGAGCTTGTGGTTGGCGCTGGAGAGCTGGGCTGTTCGTTTCTCGACCCGTTCCTCCAAGGCATCACGTGCGTCCCGTAAGGCTGACTCGGCCCGCTTGCGCTCAATCTCCGCTGCCAGAATGTTGGCAACGGCCTGAAGGAAGTTGATGTCGTGCTTGGAGAACGTGCGCCGCTCGCTGGTGTGGGCGCCCAGGACGCCAAAAGGCCCTTCCCTACCCTGTATCACGACGCTCATGCCGCTGATCACACCGTGATCGTGAAGCAGGGTGGGCCCGTTGAAGCGTGTTTCCTCGCGTAAGTCCAGGACGACCACCGGCTGGTCCGAGGCCAGGGTATAACCGGCCTGCGACTGCATCCCTGCGCTTACCGTGGTCTGGCCCACGGCGCCCTCCTTCCAGCCGACGCCGGCGCGCAGCCGCAGGGTCGGCGCGTTCGGGACCAGCTCCAGCACCTTGGCGAATTCGACCTGCAGCCCAACGGTAACCTTCATCACTGCGTCGTCGCAGAGCGCATCCAGATCCAGGCCCGCGAGCGCGCGCTGACCCAGCTCTGCAACCAGGGCCTGCTGACGCATCCTGATGGTGAGCGCATCAGGTGCTGTCGGGCGGTTGCCCAGGTCAACCAGCGCGGCGCGGCATGCTGCGGGTGTGCCAGGGCTCCGTTCGGTGAAGACGCTCTGCAAACGTACGCACCGGCCGCCGCCGTCGCGGGACTTCAGCTCGACGTCACACATGCCCCTGTCACGGGTTTCGAAAACTGCCCGAAGATGCTCGCGGAACCGACGCTCATCCTCCCCGGACAAGCAGCTGGCAAATGGTGTCTGCAGCAGTCGCTGACGCTCCCTTCCGAGCAGGCCGGCTGAGGTCAGGTTAAGCTCTTTAATGACCCCTTCCTTGTCCAACACCAGGTAGCCCACGGGGGCGTTGTCATAGAGGTCGGCGAATCGGTCACGGGATTCTTCCAGCTTCTGTTTGGCCTCGCGGAGTTCGCGGTTCTCAGTCTCGAGCTCCATGCGCTGGACCTGCAGCTGCTGCAACAGCTGGCCGAGATCCGAGGACGGCGGCGGACTGCTCCGCGCAGTCGTCCGACCGACAGGCTGTGCCCTGGCCCGCTGCCTGGGCTGTCCTGATCGGTCGCTCTTGCCCTGCCTTCTTGGTGCCATAGTCGAATCCTACACCCGGTTGCCTGTCTGGCTTTGTCTGTAGCCCGCCCCGAGGCTGGGTCCGGAATGCCTCGCGGTCCGAGGACGCGCAGCTTGGCCCATGGTAGCCACAGTCTGCTCGTTCCCGGCAGCATGGACTGGAGCCCGGATTGGTTGGCAGACTTCCCATCCTACACCAGCTCCCGCGCCTGTTGTCGAGTAGCGGCGCTCTGAGAGGCCCGCTCTGAACCGCAGCCGGATAGGGAAATCCCTGAGCGGGATAGGCGGAAGACCGCATTGTCAGTTCAGCCGGCTTGTCCGATGCTTGTTCACCACAGGGACCGTGCAGTCCGGGCACGGCATAACGTTCCCGTTCCGCGCGGGGGGGGGAGAAGCAGCGCCTCTGGCCCGCTATCCGTGGCCAGAGCCAGGACGTGGAGCCGTGGACAGGACGAGTCAACTGCACGGAACGTCGGCGACTGAGGAGTTCGAGAGTGCATATTTCTATGACCTATGAAGCTCACGGGAGGGGCAGGACCGCTGAGGCCAAGACAACGCCTTCAGCCCTGCAAGCGGAACTGCGTAAAGCGTTCCGAGAATGGCTGGATGCAAGCAAGGAGTGGTCGGCCCTGCAGAGGCGTTTTGGCGACGCCGAACCTGGTCCGGAGAACAGGCGCCGCCTGGCGGAGCTGGAGCAGCGGGTGGAGACAACGGCCGAGGCGTTCGCCGAAGCCAAGCAGCGGTGCAGCGAGTCGCCTCTGTACATGGCGATGCTCTACGGGACCATCTCCGGCACCAAGTAGGCGCCCAGGCTCCTGCGCAAGTCGGCGGCCCTATCCAGCGGTTAACGGCTCCTCGCCTCTACAAGAGTCCCTCGGTCCTGTCGACGGAATCCAGGGTTCAGCCGTGTCTGTTCGCGCCCAGTCGGGTTAACCGGGACAGTTGCCACAGCATCGACTTCAAGCGTGACCGGCTTCCCGGGTAACTGCGCATGAAAGTCGGTCACGGCCAGGTCAGCCCCTAAAGCCAGTAACCAACGTCCTTTACGGGCTCGGCTGTGGCGTTTTACCGAGCAGCTGTCTCGAGCTCGTTCTCGTTAACCAGGCTCGCCTGGCGCGGTCACGCCGAGGCCGGGGCGCGCAGTGTCGCCACGCGGGCCTCAGCGCTAGCGGGCCAGGGCTCGGAAGGGCGCCGTGAGGATGCGTTCGAGAGTTCGCAGCAAGTCCCGTATGATATCGACCGCGGCCGATATGAGGCGATTGATCAGTCCGCTGAGAACCGACGCAAGGGCCAGCAGTACGACAGCCAGCACGATGCCGAGAGCGATTTGTGTGTAGAGGGGCATGGTTCGATCCTCCCGCCAGACGTTCCCGCCAGTTCCGAGTTAAGACGACGCATCGAGTGAAGTTGGCGGGCTCGCTGACAATTATCGAGAAAAACACGCTGGCGGAAAAGCGACCTGACGGCCATTAGGCCCGCCAAGAACTGCGCCACTCCATGACTGGCGAAATGCTGGCGTGTGGGGAGCGCACAGGGAGTGGCAAAGAGGACTTCGAGATGTCGACGACTGCTGAGGCACTGGCAAAAGACCGGAAGCCGCCGCTACCGGTTTCGTTCAAGGCTGCCCTGGTCTACTGGCTCAAGCTCGGCTTCGTCAGTTTCGGCGGACCGGCGGGACAGATATCCATGATGCATACCGAGCTGGTCGAGCGGCGGCGCTGGATCAGCGAGCACCGCTTCCTGCATGCACTGAACTACACCATGGTGCTACCGGGTCCGGAAGCCCAGCAGCTGGCCACCTATATCGGCTGGCTGATGCACGGCACTGCGGGGGGAATCACGGCCGGTGTCCTGTTCGTGCTGCCCTCGCTGGCAATCCTCAGCGCGCTGACATGGGTCTATCTGGCCTACGGCGACGTGCCTGCCGTCGCGGGCGTACTCTTCGGCATCAAGCCGGCAGTGACAGCGATCGTGGTGTTCGCTGCTTACCGGATCGGGACGAAGGCTCTGCGCAACGGGGTTCTATGGGCGATGGCGGCCGCCGCATTCGTTGCCATCTTCTTCCTGCACGTGCCGTTCCCCTATATCGTTCTCGGGGCGGGCATCATCGGTTATGCCGGAGGGCATTTCGCTCCCCACAAGTTCAAGGCCGGCGGCGGTCACGGGGCCTCGGAAAAGTCCTACGGACCAGCGATTATCGATGACGACACGCCGGTGCCGGATTGGGCCAGGTTCACCTGGCGTTCCACCCATGCTCATCTGGCCGTCGGACTCGGGATTTGGATCCTGGCCGAAGGGTCGCTCTACCTTCTGTTCGGTTGGGACGGGCCATTGACGCAGATGGGTTGGTTCTTCACCAAGGCGGCGCTGGTGACGTTCGGAGGTGCCTATGCCGTTCTCCCCTACGTCTACCAGGGCGGCGTCGAGCACTACGGGTGGCTGACGGGCGCGCAGATGATCGATGGTCTGGCGCTGGGTGAGACGACACCCGGTCCCCTCATCATGGTGGTCGCCTTCGTTGGTTTCGTGGGCGCCTGGGTCAAGGAGATATTCGGACCAGACGGACTGCTGCTGGCCGGCATCGCCGGTGCCACGGTGGCCACCGTATTCACCTTCCTACCCTCGTTCCTGTTTATTCTGATCGGGGCCCCGGCGGTGGAAGCCACACGCCACGATGTGAAGTTTACCGCCCCGTTGACCGGCATCACGGCGGCGGTCGTGGGTGTCATTCTCAATCTGGCGGTTTTCTTTGCCTGGCATGTGCTGTGGCCTGAAGCGACCGAAGCTGCGCCTTTCAGCGGGCGCTTCGAGTGGTTCTCGCTGCTGGTTACGGTGCTCGCCTTCATCGCGCTGTGGCGTTACCGGGTCGGCATCATTCCGGTCATCGGTGTGAGCGCCGCGGCGGGACTTGCCTACTCGCTGCTGATCTGAGACGTTTCCGCTGCCCTGTTGCTTGCAGGCACCCTCGGTTCTCTTTCCAAGCGGTGCCTGTTGAATCATTCCGAGGAAATGGCCCAGAATCAGCACCTCAAGCTTCGGCGCGGTCGACGCCGCACCGGTAGCGTATAAAGAAACCTGGCGCAGTTCCCGACCCATGCACTCACTCCCAGCGTGATCCGGATCTGCCACAAGCCGGTGAGCCGAGACGCGGGCGGCCGCAGACTTTCGCAAGCTCCGGGGCTGAAGCGCTGCTACCCAGGCCGCGCCTTAACAGGGGAGCTGCAAACGTGAATGTCCTGGTCGATTTCTCCCCGATCGCGCGCGCTCTGGTGGTGACCGCGGCAATCGCCATCATCGTCATCTTCCTGGAACTCACCGCGTCAATTGTGGCGCCCATGCTGCTCGCCCTGTTCATCGCCATTGTTGCTACGCCGGCACTGCGCTGGATGCGGCGTTTCGGCATGCCCAAATGGGCAGCCCTGGCTTTCGTCGCATTCGTGATTCTCGACGTCGGTAGTCTTTTCCTGCTCGTGACCACGGGGGCTCTGGAAGGCTTCCGGGACAGCCTGCCCGGCTATCGGGAACGCTTCGCCTTGTTGAGCGAAGAGTTCGGCACCTGGCTCGAAGGCCTTGGCATGGCGGGCTCACGCCAAGCGGTGCCCGATATCTTCGATTCAGCCCGGGTGAGCGCGCTGGTGCGCGGCCTATTGTCGAACGTCAGTGGCCTGTTCGGCACCGGCCTGCTCATACTGCTGGCGGTTATCTTCATGCTCCTGGAGGCGCCAAGCCTGCCTGCCAAGCTCAGGGTCGCCTTCGACGTGACGCCGGAGGCCGAGGCCCGCCTGCATCGCGTGCTGGATGCCGTCACCCGGTACATGGCCATCAAGGCGCTCACCAGTCTGGCCACTGCCCTATGCATAGGGCTCCTGCTGTGGGTGATAGGTATCGACTTCGCGGTACTCTGGGCCCTGCTGGCCTTCTTTCTTAATTTCATTCCCTTCATCGGCGCTCTTCTCATGATGGTCCCGCCGGTGCTGCTGGCGCTGGTGCAAACCGATATCCCGACCACGTTGCTGGTGGCTACAGGTTATCTGGTGGTCAATACGGTGATCGGGAGTATCCTGGAGCCCCGCATTATGGGCCGCGGCCTGGGTATTTCAACCCTGGCAGTGTTCCTGTCGCTGCTGTTCTGGGGCTGGGTGCTGGGCACCGTGGGCGTCTTCCTGTCTGTGCCATTGACCATGGCGCTCATAATTGCCCTGGAGGCCAGCCCGCAGACCCGCCCCATCGCCATCCTCCTCGGTCCTGAGATTGTCGAGGAGTCGGAGTCCGACAAGGAGGAGCACGCGGCGGGCGAGCCCCCTGATTAACCGAAATCAGGCCGTTGACTTATACTGGTGCAAAACACAACACCTCTTGGAAAAACCATGACCAACCACACGACAGCCGAGTGGCAGCCCAAGAATCCCGCGCGTCTGGCAGGGCAGTTCTCGTGGCTTGGCTGGATCGGCTTCTGGGCGCAGCTTGTCCTGATTGCCATTCCCATCGCCCTGCTCATATACGTGCTTATCGTCAGCAGCCCCGAGTCCGTGCAACGCAAGGGCATCGATCTCGGTAACTATCTTTCTTACGGCAGTCTGGTGGTCATGGCCTTCACCACCTTCTGGCTATTTCGCTACACGCGGGTGGCCAAGCGGATCGAAGATCCG
>JASJBY010000055.1 GCA_030066245.1 Gammaproteobacteria bacterium | reverse complement strand
CGCCGAGCGTGAGGAGAGACGCTTACTCGTAAGCGTCTGGTTTGAATGGACTTTACTGGTGGCTACGGGTGGACTTGAACCACCGACCTCAGCATTATGAGTGCCGCGCTCTAACCAGCTGAGCTACGTAGCCGGGAAAGGCCGGGAATAGTACAGCAATTAGCGCCGCTGTTTCAAGCGCATGCGCGCTTCGACCTGTCGTAACCATCTGAGGAAACAGCATTTTGGTCTGTGGCTGGGGGGGATTGTTCACCCTCTCCCCTGCCCTCTCCCTCGAGGGAGAGGGAGAGCGAGACAGGCGTTGGACCTTCCCTCAAGGGAGAGGGGGATAAGCGTTAGGCCTCCCCCCAAAGGGAGCTGTCTCTTGATCGGATCTCATGTCCTCACATGAGGTCACGGGAAGCGAGGTAAGCATCGACGCGTTCATGAAGTCGAAACCATCCATGCCACATGGTCTGCCAACTCGCGCGCCCGGTGCGTTTGGTGTCCAGCCAGCCGCCGAGTTTGGCAACCGACTCATAGGCCCAGCGCAGCGAGGGCGCACGCCTCGGGGGTCGCGAGCGTTCCTGAGTAACCCACAGGATCTTCCATTCGGTCGCACTGAGCACCTCAGTGCAGGGGCGCTCGGCACGGCCTTTAGCCGCAACTTGCTCGTCCAAGGTTTCGCGCAGCTGCAGCAGGCGCACGGCCACAAAGGCCAACACCACGGCCATGCGCTCGAGGTTCTCCGCCGACTGCATGCGTCGCTGTTCAACCCCAGCCCCGGATTTCCAGGCCTTGTGAAACTCCTCGACCCGCCAGCGCAGCGTGTAGTAGTGCAACAGCTGACAGGCCGCCGCCAAGCTCTCCACCGGCTCAGAGCTCAGCAGCAGCCAGCACACCGGCTCCTCGCCCGGCGCCGCGGCCTGCTCCTGGGCCAGCACCGCATTGACCTCCAGCGCCCCCGCACCGCCCGTGTGCCGCGGTGGGCGCAAGCTCACCGCACTGGCCCGCACGCTCAGGCACGCTTCGCGCCCCCGACGGGCCTGCTTGCCCCCGCGTTGCGCTATCCGAACCGTGTGCTCGCCCAGCACCGGGGCCTGTTCAACGGCTTCGAACAGATGACTTGCCTCGCCCTGCACTCGCCGGTCCCAGGCTGCGCGCACAACGAAACGCTCCGCGGCCTGCCGCTTGTACTTGAGATACTCGTAAACATCGGCCTCCCGGTCACACACCGAAATAACCCGCGGCATCGTCGCGCCCAGACGCCTGGCCATGCGCTCAGAGGCCTGCTGCCATTTGCGACTCTCCTTGTCCTCGTAGGCCCGCTCCCGGCGCCGATGACGCTGACCACGCGCCGCGCTGTCGCGCCGCCACCGCGCCTGCTCAATCAAACCCACCGTGTGGGCGCTCTCGGCATCCAGCAACAACACCGAATGCACAAAGAAGCCGCGTTTCGCGCTGCGGGCATCGCCGCCCAAATCACCGAGCTCGGCCACCACCGCATGCTCGTAAGAGAGCGTCGTGGTGTCCTCCACCGCCAGCAGCGTCTCGTAGCGGGTTGCCGCCTCGGCCGTGGCAGCAAAACCACCCTCGGCCATCTCCCCCGGCACCACCGCGTCATTGCGCAACAATCGATACGCCCCCTCGTTGGCTGCCGCATCACCCCCGCAGGCACGCGACGGCGAACTGCCCACTTGCCCCGCCAGCGCGCCGGCCAGCTTCACCAGCCGGTTCGTGCGCCGGGCATCACCCAACTGGCTCCGACCGAACGTCTGCTCGGCCCAGACGAAAGCATCGCGCTCCATCACACTCATCGCAATCCCTCTAGCAACGGTTACCGATGTTCTACCGTCCTTGATCCGGGGCTGTGCGATTGGTTTCATGCGCGGTGCAAAATGTGTAGAAGAGTTAGCCCTCGCGAGGGAGAGGGAGATATTTGTGTTCGGCGCCTCACCTCGCGGGGAACAGGGAGGCTTGCGTGCTTGACGCCTCACCTCGCGGGGAACAGGGAGGCATGCGTGCCTGGGGCCTGCCCGCGCGAGAAAAGGGGGTGGCATTTGTATTTTGCGCCTCCTCTCGGGAGGGAAAGGAAGGTATTGGTGCCTGGCGCCTGCTCTCGCGGGGGAGAGGGAGGCATTTGTGCCTGGCGCCTCCCCGCGGGTGGGAGAGGGAGACCTTTGTGCTCGGCGCCTCGCCTCGCAAGGGAGACGGAGGCATGCGTGTTTGGCGCCTCCCCTCGTGAGAGAAGGGAAGACGTTTATGCTTGGCGCCTGCTCTCGCGACGGCAAGAGAGGATTTAGTGGCCGGCGGCGCGGGTCATTCGTTGGCGTTCCGGGCTGCCTCCAGACGGCGGCGCACCCGGTCCGGGCCGAGGAGCTGGTAGATGCGCCACATTTCCGGGCCGTTGAGGCTGCCGCTCAGCGCTGCCCGCAAGGGCTGGAACAGGGCCTTGCCCTTTTTGCCCGTGGCGGCCTTCACGCCGTTGGCAAACGCCTTGAAGTCCTCCGGCGCTGCGTCCAGCACCTGCAGGGCGGCATCGAAGAAGACCTGCCCGGCAGCGGCGACGATTTCCGCGGCCTCCGGTTCCAGCGCCAGCTCCTCCGCGAAGAGCCGCTCGGCCCAGTGGCTGAGCTCGCCGGGGAAAAGCACGTTCTCCCGCACGGTTTCCACGAACAGCGCCTGCTGGTCCGGCGGCACCATTGCCTTCGCCGCCTCCGGCATCTGCTCCCACAGGGCATCGGGCGGCAGGGCGCTGATGGCCTCGCGCTGCCAGTGCCTGAGCTGGGCCGGATCGAAGCGCGCCGGCGCTCCCGCCAGACGCGCCAGATCGAACTGGCGCGCAAGTGCATCGAGCTCCAGGAGATCGTTCTGGAGGAAGGCGTGGCCGAGCCGCGCCAGATAATTGACCACGGCCGCCGGCAGATAGCCCTGCTCGCGAAGCTCCTGAACGCCGACACTGCCGAGTCGCTTGGACAGGGGTGAGCCGTCCTCTCCCACGATGAGGGAGATGTGTCCATAGGCCGGCGCCGGCTGGCCCAAGGCCTCCAGCAGCAACATCTGGCGCGGCGTGTTGGCCAGGTGGTCTTCGCCCCGGAGCACGTGGGTCACGCCCATGCGACTGTCATCCAGCGCATTGCTGAAGAAGAAAGCCGGACTGCCGTCGGCGCGACGAATGATGAAATCACCGATGTCGTCGGTGCTGAATCGCTGGGCCCCGCGCACCACGTCGTCGAACACTACCGACCGACCCGGAGGAACCCGGAAACGGAGCGTGGCGGCATCCCCGCGGGCGAGGCGGGCGTCACGTTCGTCCTGGCTCAGGCGGGCGCAGGTGCCGGCATAGCGCGGCGGGCGGCCGGCGGCGCGCTGGGCCTTTCGGGAGAGCTCCAGCTCACGCGGCGTGCAGAAGCAGGGGTAGGCCTGCCCGGCCTCGGCGAGGCGCTCGAAGTCGCCGCCATAGACTTCGGCGCGCAACGACTGGCGATATGGCCCCTCTTCGCCCCCTGAACCATAGCCCTCCTGCCAGGTCATGCCCAGCCACTGGAGATCCTGCACAAGCCCCGCAAGGAACTCCTCGCGACTGCGCTCCCGATCCGTGTCCTCGATACGGAGCAGGAAGACGCCGCCCTCGCACAGAGCGAGCAGGGCGTTGAACAACGCAGTGCGGGCGTTGCCCAGGTGCAGACGTCCGGTGGGACTGGGCGCAAAACGGGTCTTCACGGTACTGGCACACATAAGGGTGCTCGATTATCGCCCCTTGGACGGCTGATATACAGTCGCCGTCGGCAACCGCGACCGACCTTTTCTACGCCGCGGGGTTGGCTGCTATAGTACGCCCCTGGACACCGGGGCATGTTTGCCGCCTCGGGTCGGGGACAGGACCTCAGGAGCATCTATGAAAACGAAAGCTTGGCTGGCCGTGTTCGCGGCCATGAGCCTCTGCGCCTTCCAGGCCGCCGTGCTGGCCGCGGAGACGAATCCGAAGGTTCGCATGGAAACCAACAGGGGCGTCGTGGTGATGGAGCTTTACCGAGACAAGGCACCCAACACCGTGGAAAATTTCCTGCGCTACGTTCAGGACGGCTTTTACGACGGCACCATCTTTCACCGGGTGATCAAGAACTTCATGATTCAAGGGGGTGGCTTCACCGAAGATTACCGCAAGAAGCCGACACGAAGCCCTGTCCGCAACGAAGCGGAGAACGGGTTGAAGAACAAGCGGGGCAGCGTGGCCATGGCCCGCACCTCGGATCCACACTCAGCCACAGCCCAGTTCTTCATCAACGTCGTGGACAACAACTTCCTGAATCACCCGACGCCTCGCGGCTGGGGTTACACCGTGTTCGGACAGGTGACCGACGGCATGGATGTGGTGGATGAGATCCGCGGTCTGCCGACCGGCAGCGGCGGCCGGTTCGCCAAGGATGTGCCTCAGGAAGCCGTGATCATAAAGAAAATGACCGTTGACTCAGCGCAGCAAGGCTGAACAAAACGCTCGGCCACAAGCATAAAACCGGAGTGAGAACTATGAAGGTCCGTCTGCAGACCACACACGGAGAGATCCTTATCGAGACCGACGATGAGAAAGCACCCAAAACCTCCGCCAACTTCGTCTCCTACGTGAAAGACGGTTTTTACGACGAGACCGTGTTCCACCGCGTCATCGATGGCTTCATGATTCAGGGCGGCGGATTCGGGACCGGCATGAGCAAGAAATCGACCAAGCCGCCTATCGACAACGAGGCGGACAACGGCTTGAGCAACATCACCGGCACCGTCGCCATGGCGCGGACGTCAAATCCCCAGTCGGCCACGTCCCAGTTCTTCATCAACGTCAACGACAATCTGTTTCTCGATTTCAAGGCCAAGACCAACGAGGGCTGGGGTTATTGCGTGTTCGGCAAGGTGGTGGACGGCATGGACGTGGTCAACCAGATCAAGGCCGTGTCCACGACCAAGCGCGGTGCCCACCACGATGTCCCGGTGGACGACGTGATCATCCAACGGGCCGAGGTACTCGAGTCCTGAGGCAAGGAATGGATGGGCTGCCTGTTCGTCTCGGATCTGCACCTGAGCAGCGCGCGACCCGAGCCCCTGGACAGGTTCCTTGCTTTTCTGCGGCGCCCTCCCCGTCAGCTGCGGACCCTGTATGTCCTTGGCGATCTGTTCGACCAGTGGCTGGGCGATGACGACGACTCGGCCCCGCATCCGCGCGTCGTCGCCGGATTGTCCGGGCTGAGCCGGAACGGCACGGCCTGCTTTGCCCTGCGGGGCAATCACGATTTCCTGCTGGGTGCAGGCTTCGAGGCCGCCACAGGCTGCCGGCTGCTGCCGGATCCCAGCGTGGTACACGTGTCCGGAACACCGGTGCTGCTGAGCCATGGGGACGCCCTGTGCACGGACGATGTGGAGTACCAACAGTGGCGGAGCTACAGCCGCGACCAGTCCAATCAACGCGCTTTCCTCGACCTGTCCCTGGAAACGCGCTCAGCCCAGGCGGCGCAGCTACGCCGCCACGCCGATCTGCGGGTTCAGCTCAAGCCCCAGGACATCATGGACGTGAGCCCCAGCGCCGTAAGTGAGGCCCTGCGTGCGCACGGCGTCCATCATCTTGTCCACGGCCACACCCACCGACCCGCGATACACCGCACCACCCTGGACGGCACGCCTGCCACACGCATCGTCCTGGGCGACTGGTACGCCAAAGAGACCGCACTATGGTGGGACCAGGACGGCTACCAACTGGGCAGCCTGGAGGAGTTGGGGTGGGGAAAGTGATTGGTGACTCGGGGATAGTGAATAGTGAATAGTGAATAGTGAATCGTGAAGCGTGGGTAGGAAGGGACTGGGTGACTCGGTGACTCGGTGACTCGGTGACTCGGTGACTCGGATCCAGTGTGTGTTTGACGCGAGTATCTGTCTAGGTCGCGGAGACCCCAGAGTCTGCCGGCGAAAGAGAACGGGAAATGCGATACGAGACTTTCAGGGAGTTGAGGGTCTGGCAGGAAGCGAAGGGGCTCGCGGTTCGAGTGTACCAGCTCACCGCCCGTGAGGCGCTTTCTCGGGACTTCGGGCTGCGGGATCAGATGCGCCGGGCCTCCGTGTCGGTGGCCTCCAACATCGCAGAAGGCTACGAGCGCTCTGGAGACAACGATTTCGTCCGCTTCATGCGCATTGCCCAAGGCTCCCTAAGTGAACTCAGAACGCAACTCGAGATCGCCTCTGAGGTGGGTTACGTGGACAGGGAGAGCTGGCGTACCGCTGAAGATCATTGCGCCAAGGTTGGTGCCATGCTGACCCGACTCATCAGTGCCCGCCGTAACGCGACCCATCCAAAATAAACCGCAGCGCGAGATTTTAAGTTTTTTCGCGAGTCCATAGCTCGGCCTCCCACTGCCGACACGAATAGCTTCGCTTTGTCCCTGCCGACAGCAAGGAGTTACCGCCCCCGCCAGTTTCCGTTTCTTCCGAGTCACCGAGTCACCGTCTACCGAGTCACCCTTCTTCACGAATCACGAATCACGCTTCACGAGTCACTCCTCCCCCCTCCCCTCTCGAGCAATCTCCCGCAGGCTCGGGACTGGGAGCCCTGCCTCGTCGGCCTGCTGGAGCGCTCTGGCGAGGCGTGCGGGGGCGGAGCGGCCCATGCACTTGTGGTCCGGATCGCCGTCGAAGGCCTCCAGCATGCCTGCTATGAGCCTGGGCCTGTCCAGCTCCGTGCCGGTTAGATAGCGCTGGATCTCGAGCACGTTTCCGGCCACCGCGTTCATGGTCTCGGCGTGTGCCGCGCGCAGCTCGCCCACGGTGCCGCCGGTGCGCAATCCGGCGATATTGGTGGTGAGAATGTAGAGGTTCTTTCGCACCAGCTCGAAGAGCAGCTCCTCGGCACTTGTGAGCACCCGCGAGGGGATGTCGATGGCACCCAGCGCGGCGGCGAGCAGCTCCGCCCGGGGACCGAAGACGGGCGAGGGAATGAGCACCTTGGCATCCTGGCCCTTCTTCTTCTCGAACCAGACGGAGATCACCGTGGGCTCCAGCTCGCGGCTTTGCCAGTCCCGCGGCAACAGCTCGTTTTGCAGGAGGCCCAGGCGGTCGCGCCAGACTGCCGGCAGTTCGTCCATGACCGGGGGGAAGTCCGCCTCGGCCACGGCCACCAGCGCCAGCTCCGGAGCGGGCAGCTGCTCCGCAAGCTGGCGGGCATTCGTCTGCCGGGTCACCGGATAGACCGGGTGGCCGAGACGCAGCAGACCACGGGCGAACACGCCACCCATCTCGCCCACGCCGATGATAACCACTGGTTTTTCCATGTTCTGCCCTCGGCTCGGTGACTAGATTCGGTTCAGCGTGGGGCTGCCGTGAAACAAGATGCTCGGCGGCCGCGTGCGCGCCAGCTTGATCCGCGTGATGCCGGCATTCGGCACAGAGAGCCGGTAGAGGTGGGAAAGGGGCACGCGGAGTATGTGGGTCACGACGGCGCGAATGACGCCGGCATGGGTCACCACCAACGTGTGCTTCTTGGTGTCTTCTTCGATGAGGGCTCTCCAGGCGGTGATTACGCGGTCCACGAAGGCTTCCAGGGGCTCCGCGCCCTGAGGGCGGCTGGTCACCGGATCATGGTAGAAACGGTCCACGACACCCGGTTCCTCGGCCTCGAGAGCGGCGGCTGTATGCCCCTCCCAGACACCGAAACAGACTTCCCGGAAGTCAGGCTGCTGGGTCATGGCGATGCCGTGGCGCTCGGACAGGGCCTGGGCGAAGGCCCCGCAGCGCAGCAGCGGCGAGGTGACGATGTGCTGCCAGGGGGGATCCTCGCCCACGGCCGACCACATCTGCCGCCAGCCCTTGTCGCTCAGGGGGTCGTCCGTCTGCCCCCGGTAACGGTGCCCGCCGACAGGCTCACCGTGTCGGATCAAATCCACGAGTCTGCTATCAGTCATCGCCTCCCTCACGCAATCAGGCGTCTCAGCCGCGTCCAGTCGAAAGCCGGGCCTGGATCGGTCTTCCGACCCGGTGCGATGTCGCTGTGCCCCACGACCCGCTCGGATGTGATGTCGGGCCATGTGTGAATCAGCATGCGGATCACCCGGGCCAGCTCCTGGTACTGGATATCCGCATAGGGCAGGTGGTCCGCTCCCTCCAGCTCGATGCCGATGGAGAAATCGTTGCAGCGCTGCCTGTCCTCGAAGCAGGATTCGCCCGCGTGCCAGGCCCTGCGGTGAAGCGGCACGTACTGGGTGAGCTCACCGCTTCTGTCGATGAACAGATGGGCGGACACCCGCAGCGACGCGATCTCCGCAAAATAGGCGTGGGCGGCCGGGTCCAGGGTGTTGGTGAACAAGGCATCCACATGGGCGCCGCCGAACTCTCCCGGCGGCAGACTGATCCCGTGGACCACCACCAGCTCCACCCGGCAGCCTGCCGGTCGCGCATCGAAATTGGGCGAAGGCACCCGGCGCACGCCCTGCAGCCAGCCGCTGTCCTCATCCAGCGCAAGCTCCATCAGGCGTCAGGCTTAGCGAGCATCAGGGAGAAATAGCCCTCAGGTGCCTCGAAATGCGCCTCCATGCGAAAACCCGCGGTAGTCAACAGTGCCTGGAGACTTTCCGGGGTGAATTTTCTGCTGATTTCCGTGAGCACGGCCTCGCCATTGTCGAATGCCAGCTCCTCTTCCAATCGACCCAGCCGCACGCGCTGGCTTTGCTTTGCAACCAGATACATCTCGATGCGCTGTGCACCGGGATGATAGCAGGCATGGTGGTAGAAGCCGTCAGCGGCAAAATCCGCGTCCAGCTCGCGATTCAGCACCTGCAGCAGATTCAGGTTGAAGGCGGCGGTCACGCCGGCGGCATCGTTGTAAGCCGCGTGCAGCACGGCGGGGTCCTTGACCCGGTCTGCCCCCAGCAGCAGCCGATCCTCCGCCTGCATGTGTGCGCGCAGCTCCGAAAGGAACTCCACCGCCTCGTGATGGTGAAAGTTGCCGATGGTGCCGCCGAGAAACACGAACAGGCTGCGCCCGGCGAAATCCGGCAAGTGCTCGAAGCCCGCATGATAATCCCCGACCAGGGCACTCACGGTCAGCCAGTCGTACTCATTCACCAGGGACCCGCCAGCCTCCACCAGCACATCATGACACACGTCGAAGGGCGCGTAGGCGCTGTGGCATTCCTCGCTCACGCAGGCGTCGAACAGGCGTCGCGTCTTTCTGGACGTGCCAGAGCCGAGCTCGACGATGTGCCGGGGCCGAACCTCTGCGATGACGGTGGCGGCGCAGCTGGCCAACAGGGCATCCTCGGTCCGGGTGGGATAGTACTCGGGCGTGTCGCAGATACGATCGAACAGCTCGGAACCCCGCGCATCGTAGAAGTACTTCGGCGGCAGCGAGCGCGGGCGTCCCTGGAGGAGTCCCTGCCTCACGTCCTCCTCGAGGCCGGGAATCGTTTTCGCGGGACGGACCTGCTGCAGCAGGAGCCGATCACCGTTCATGTCCACTGGGGTCTTCATGGCTCTGGTTGCCTATTCCGTGTCTTCCGCGCCGGCTTTCTTCAGCAGCCTGACGATCTTCTTGTGCTTGGCGCGCTTCGCTTCCGCATAGGCAGAGCTGTTTGCCTGGTCCTTGGTGTTGACGTTCACGCCCCGGGCGACCAACAGCTTGACGGCTTCCAGATGACCGTTGGCCGAAGCCTCCATGAGCGCGGTGCGCCCCGCCGAGTTCTGCGCATTGACATCCGCCCCCCGGGTAACCAGCAGCCGGGTTACGTCCACATGGCCAAAGGCCGCGGCTTCGATTAACGCCGTGTTGCCGAAGCGATCCTTGGCGTTCACATCGGCGCCTTCCACCAGGAGCAGCTTGACCACCTCGCTGTTGCCGAAGAAAGCCGCGTTCATCAGCGGCGTTCTGCCGCTGGCGTTG
The DNA here is from genome assembly GCA_030066245.1 of Gammaproteobacteria bacterium. Lineage (GTDB taxonomy): Bacteria > Pseudomonadota > Gammaproteobacteria > JAABTG01 > JAABTG01 > JASJBY01. Next base: position 5,660 of record JASJBY010000055.1, on the reverse strand, counting down.
GCCGTGTTGACGTCGGCCCCCTGACCGATCAGCGTACCCACTTCCGAGATGCGCCCTTCCCGTGCGGCCGCAATGAGCTCCTGGTTCCTGTCCACCGCCTGGAGCGCCCCGCAGAACATCAGCAAGCCCAGTCCCAGGACAAGCCGCCGCCGGATCACTAGCTCATATCCTCCGCCTCGGCCGGCTCGTCGATACTCTCCAGCTCGACAAAACCTTTCAGGACCAGATCCGTGAAGCTGACGATGCCGACCACGTGCCCTCCCTCCACCACCGGAGCGCGGGAGAGATCGAAGCGCGCAAACAGCCGGGCGCAGTGGCGGATATCCATGTCGGGCTCCACGGTGATAATGGGCTTGGCCATGATCTCGTAGACGTTGACGCGGTCCGGTGACCGACCCTGGGCCAGCACGTGGCGCGAGATATCGGAGATCAGCAGCACGCCGAACTCGTCATCCTCGTTCCGCTTGTTTACGATCAGGCACTTGGTGTCCACATGCTTCATGGTAAGGAGGGCGTCGCGAACCGTGGCCATGCGGTCGACGACGTCGAACTTCTCTTTCATCACCTGCCGAACCCGACAGATCTTGCGTTCGCTCATAGCTCTTCCTCCACGGTCTCCGCGAGCGTCTGGATCTGATGCGCTACGCCCACGGCGTCCTCGACGTCAATCTGAAAGGCGATCCCTGCGCCTTTCTTCTTTCTGAACTTACCGACCTCGTCGATCTTCTCCAGGATGCGGCGGCTCATGTGCTCTTCGACGAGAAACATGAGCACGTCCCGCTGCGTGGTGAGCGTCAGACCGAGAAAGGTCTTCTCTTTCTCCACCCCTTCGCCGCGAGCGCTGGGAATCACCGTGACACCGGTCGCGCCCGCCTCGCGAGCTGCCTCCATGACCGCTTCCGCCTCGTCGTCCTCAACCAGGGCGATTATCAGCTTGAAATGCATCTCACTCTCCCGAGGAATCCGATCCCTCTCCTGAACGCCGTGCACGCCACTCCGTCAGCTGTGCGTAAGCAATTACCGTCATAATGGGAAACACGCTGGCAAACGCGATAAGCCCGAATCCATCCACCAGCGGGCTGCGCCCCGGCACCGTGCTGGCGAGCCCCAGCCCGAGAGCCGTGACCAGGGGCACAGTCACAGTTGAAGTGGTCACGCCGCCCGAATCGTAGGCCAACGCGACGATGAGCTTCGGAGCAAATACCGTCTGTATCAGCACCACCACGTAGGACGCGATGATGTAGTAATGCAGCGGCGTGCCCGTGACGATGCGGTAGGCGCCCAAACCGATGCCGACGGCCACGCCGATGGCCACGGCGATGCGCAGGCCCCAGACGCTGATGGCCCCGCCGGAAACCTCGTGCGCCTTCATGGCGACGGCGATAAGGGGCGGCTCCGCCACCGTGGTCGAAAAGCCGAGGGCCGCCGCAAAAAGGTATACCCACAGGTAGTCCTGCCAACGCAGGCCTGATACGAGGGCGGCCGCGGGGTCGTCGAAGATGAAGCTGGGATCGGTGAGCTGCTGGGCCATGACCTTACCCAGCGGAAACAGCGCCTCCTCCAAACCGACCAGGAAAAAGGTCAGCCCCAGCACCACGTAAAGGAAACCGATGACGACCCTGCCCAGGTGAGGGATGGGCCGACGAATGACCGTCAGCTGAAAGCCGAAGATGATGATGACGATGGGCAGGACGTCCCAGAACGTCCCCAGCGTCGCGTCAAGCAGATGACTTACGAAACCCATTCAGACCAGCATCCCGTAGGCCATGACGGCTATGATCGGCGTCAATACTGCAAAGGCAATCAGGCCGAAGCCGTCAACCATCGGGTTACGGCCTTCGATACTCGAGGCCAGCCCGACTCCCAGGGCCGTAACCAGCGGCACGGTGATGGTCGAGGTGGTGACACCACCAGAGTCATAGGCGACACCGATGATCTCCGGAGGGGCGAACATGGTCATGATGATCACGCCGATGTACCCGACGATGATGAGGTATTGTATCGGCCAGCCGCGGATGATGCGCAACACGCCCACGAGAATCGCCACCCCAACCGAAAAGGCCACGGTGTAGCGGAGCCCCAGAGCGTAGCTCTCAAGGGTTTCTTCGTCGTTATCGATCACCCCCCCTTCCGCCGCTGCGACAGCGGCCTCGCCAGCCACCGCGATCAGAGCGGGCTCGGCGACCGTGGTTCCGAAGCCCAGGGCGAAAGCGAAGGTCAGCAGCCAGGGCAGGCTGCCCTTGCGCGCGAAAGCATAGGCCAATGCCTCACCCAGAGGGAACAGGCCCATCTGCAAGCCGCGGATGAACAGCGTCAGGCCGATCACCACGAACAGCGTGCCGGCGAGGAGTTCGCCCAGATTGGGTATGGGTTTTTGAAGTACCGCAAGCTGAAAGAAGGCAACAACGAGAATAATGGGCGCCAGATCGCGCACGCTGTCGAGCATCGCCGCAAGAAAGCGCAGTATCTGATCCTTCACAAACCCCTCGCATTTGCTGCCCCGCTCCGCCGGAAACCCGGCCCGCAGAGGTCATTGTTCTAGGCTGGAGCCCTAATGCTCCCACAACCGGTCACCTGCAACAACCGCACGCGAACAGAAGGACTCAGCCGCCCCCTGATGCGGTTGCGCATGGCACAAGAGCGTGCCAGCTTACCCCATCGACCGGAACCGGGCCAAGGAACTGCGTCGACCGGAAGCGGCCTTCTGTGGCACCATACCGGGCCCCGGCAGCCCGCCAGTCGCGGCAGGAACCGGGGAGTCGCTGACCCGGATCCCGTGTCTACCCTTGAGCATGAAGCAGCCACATCACTCATCCAAACGCCTCGGCTTCGGCATGATCGTAGCGGCCTGGGTCGTGCTGCTGGGGTTGCTGACGGTGCTCTTCGGCAACGTCCTGGAAACTCAGCAGAACCCCAATCGCCAGGTGCAGGGCAGAGTGCTCGACAACGGCATTCGAGAGGTCGTTCTGCAGCGCAATCGCAGCGGACACTATGTCGCCAACGGCCGCATCAATGGCCAACCGGTCCGGTTCCTGCTCGACACCGGCGCGACCACCGTGTCCATACCCGCGGGGCTGGCAGGCTCCATCGGGCTTGAACGCGGCAGACCCCAGCTGGCCCAGACCGCCAATGGCGTCGTCACCACCTACGCGACCCGCCTGGACAGCGTCGAGCTGGGCGAGCTCAGCGTCGATAATGTGCGGGCGAACATCAATCCCGGCATGCGGGGGGGCGAGGTCCTGCTGGGCATGAGCTTTCTCAAACAGCTGGAATTCACCCAACGAGGGGACACCCTCACCATCAGGCAATATCCCTAGCGCAGACCCGGCGCACCATCGCAGAGAACACGCAGCCCCATGAATGCACTCGAGAATTTCCTGAATACGATAAGCGGCTTCGTCTGGGGCCCGGTGATGCTGGCCCTGTTGCTGGGGGTCGGCATCTACCTCACGGTGGGCCTGCGTTTCATGACCTGGCGGCGCATTGGACCGGCGTTCAGGCAGCTCTGGCGGGGGCGCAGGCCGGAGGCGGGCGAAGGCGACATCACGCCGTTCCAGGCCCTGATGACCGCACTCTCCGCCACCATCGGCACCGGCAACATCGCCGGGGTCGGCACGGCCATCTTCCTCGGCGGGCCGGGGGCCATCTTCTGGATGTGGGTGACGGCCCTCTTCGGCATGGCCACCAAGTACGCAGAAGCGGTGCTCGCCGTGCACTACCGCGAGACCGACGAGCGCGGCATGCACGTGGGCGGCCCCATGTACTTCATCAAGAACGGGCTGGGCAGGAACTGGCACTGGCTGGGCATCGCCTTCGCCCTGTTCGGCATGCTCGCGGCCTTCGGCATCGGCAACACGGTGCAGTCCAACTCCGTGGCCCATGCGGTGGAATCCACCTTCGGGCTCTCCACCTGGATCTCCGGGCTGATCGTCGCCGGACTGGCCGGCGCCGTCATCATCGGGGGCATCCGCCGCATCGCCGAGGTGGCCAGCGCGCTGGTGCCCTTCATGGCGCTGATTTACGTGGCCGGCGCTCTTATCGTCATCCTGGCCAACATCACCGCGGTGCCGGCCGCCCTCGCCACCATCGTGGCCGACGCATTCACCGGAACGGCGGCCGCAGGCGGGTTCGCGGGCGCCACCATCTGGGCCGCCATCCGCTTCGGCGTGGCCCGCGGGGTGTTCTCCAACGAGGCTGGTCTCGGCAGCGCCCCCATCGCCCACGCTGCGGCCAAGACCAACGACCCCGTTCGCCAGGGCACCATCGGCATGCTCGGCACCTTCATCGACACCATCATCGTCTGCACCATGACGGCCCTGGTCATCGTCATTACCGGTGCCTGGACCGGCGGAGAGACCGGCGCGGCCCTCTCGGCCGAGGCCTTCGGTGCGGGGCTTCCCGGCTTCGGCAAGTTCATCGTCACCTTCGGACTGGTGGTGTTCGCTTTCACCACCATCCTGGGCTGGAGCTATTACGGCGAGCGATGCGCCGAATTCCTGTTCGGCGTGGGCGTCATCTGGCCCTACCGGGTGCTCTGGATCCTGGCCCTCCCCATCGGCGCAGTCGGCAACCTGGGCATGATCTGGCTGGCGGCCGATGTCCTCAACGGCCTCATGGCAGTGCCCAACCTCATTGCCCTGGCGCTGCTCAGCCCCGTGGTCTTCAGGTTGACCGCCCGCCAGCTGAACCGGTAGCGGGCGGCCATGGCCGAGCCGAGCGCCGAGCTTACGGAGACCGTGTCCCGCGCGTTGGCGGAGGACGTGGGCCGCGGCGACGTGACCGCCGCGCTCGTCCCGGAGAGCCGGCATTCCCGGGCCACCGTGCTGAGTCGAGAGCGCGCGGTCATCTGCGGTGCGCCCTGGTTCGACGCCGTGTTCCGCCAGCTGAGCGCGCAGGTGACCATCGAGTGGCAGGTGCAGGAAGGAGAGCAGGTGGACCCGAAACAGGTCCTCTGCACACTGGCAGGCCCGACCCGCGCCCTCCTGACCGGAGAGCGCACGGCCCTTAACTTCCTGCAGACCCTGAGCGCCACGGCCACCGCCGCCCGCGCCTATGCGGACGCCGTGCGCGGCACCGGCGCCCAGATCCTCGATACCCGCAAGACCCTGCCCGGCCTGCGTGAGGCCCAGAAGTACGCCACCCGCTGCGGCGGGTGCCGCAACCACCGCATGGGCCTCTACGACGCCATCCTCATCAAGGAGAACCACATCGAGGCATCCGGCTCCGTCACCGCCGCGGTAGGCGCGGCCCGCCGCCAGGCACCAAACCTGCCGGTGGAAGTCGAGGTGGAGGGCCTGGAGCAGCTTCAGGAAGCCCTCGATGCCGGCACCGACATCGTGCTGCTGGACAACTTCCCGCCGCCGCTCATGCGGCGTGCGGTGGAGCTGAACGACGGCCGCGCCAAGCTCGAGGCGTCGGGGGGCGTCACGCTGGCCGAAATCAGGGAAATCGCGGCAACCGGCGTGGACTACATCTCCGTGGGCGCCCTAACCAAGCACATCAAAGCCATCGACCTTTCCATGCGATTCGAGAAGCATGGTTAGAGGAGAAGCGGGCAGCGGACGGCGGACGGCGGGCAGCGGGCAGCGGGCAGCGGGCAGCGGGCAGCGGGCAGCGGGCAGCGGGCAGCGGGCAGCGGGCAGCGGGCAGCGGGCAGCGGG
>JASJBY010000054.1 GCA_030066245.1 Gammaproteobacteria bacterium | reverse complement strand
GTTGAACAGTCGGGTGAGGCTGTCCCGCCTGCTCACCTCTTCCAGCTCCCGCGTGCGTGACTCCAGAGAAGCCGTGGCCCTCTGCAGCTCATCCGCTTCACGCATGGTTTGCAGTGTCCGAACCAGCAGGATCTCCTTTGCGTGCTCCAGGATCGACTCCGCGAACTCGGGATCGTCCTGCTCCACGTCGAAAATGCCGGCGTTGTCCCTCAGCTCAGCCGCCGTGGCGTCCAGCAGCGGGACCAACGCCTCACGGCTGATTCCCAGATGCTCCTGGACAATGTGCGCCGCTTCTTCCGTGGCCTGCTCCCTGTCGTCTCGGAACCAGATGTCTGCCACGGGCCCCGAGGCAAACACGCACTTGGCGAACACCCGCTCCTCGGGGGCAGACTCGACGGCACGCAGGTCGTGACTGCTCTCCACCGCCACCTGAAATGACTCGGGCAGGTTCCAGCTGCTCAGCAGCCAGGCACCAACCATGGCATGGTCCGTCCCCACAGCCTCCCGTTCCACGCGCCGAACCTCCCCGTGTACGGCCTGCACGGGCTCGATGGCGCGATAGAGGGTGGGCATGATCTTGTCCAGAGCCAACATGCCAATGTCCTGGAGGAGGCTCGCCAGGAAAAGCTCTTCCCGCCTTCCCAGTCGAAGGTGGGCCCCCAAGGCCCGGGCGCAGGTTGCCGCCCCAAGGGAACGCCGCCAGAACAGATCGTAGTCGAGTCCGCTGATGCTCGAGCCGCGCAGAGCATCGACCAGGGAGAAGCTGAGAGCCAGGCTCAGGGTGCCGTTCAGGCCCAGAAGCACGATGGCTTGTCTGAGGTTCTGGGTCTTGCGTCGCCTGCCGTAATAGGCCGAGTTGGCAATACGGAGGATTTTGGCCGTCAGGGCGGGATCGGCGCTGACCGCATCCACCACCCGCCCCATGTTGACGTTTGGATCCTGCCCTAATTCAATGACTCGCAGTGCCACACCCGGAGGGCTCGGCAGATTCTTGGCGCGCGCAAGGCGACTGACGAGATCTGCCCTGGCATTGTTTTCAGCTTCCATCCGCGGCTGATACCCCCCAAGATGAAGCACCGAGTGTACGTGGTTATCTTACGGCTTTGCAGTCTTGCGCCTACAAACCGTCAAACTTTCGACGCGCCGCAGGTTTCTGAGTGGCCGCGGAGGCCCGTCAGGGCCGATAATTGCAGGACGAGTGCACTCGCACTCCGTCACAGTGGTTTTGACGGAGTACTGGACAGGCGGAAAAGGAGGGCGGGAAGAATGCCAATCCCATTGCTGACGGCGGCGATCTGGGGGGGACTTGTGATCTGGCCCTTCTGGCGGATAACCACCCGGGTCGGTTATCCGGGCTGGCTATCCCTGCTAATGGTCGTGCCGGTGGTGAACCTCGCCTATCTGTACTTTCTCGCGTACTCAACCTGGCCAGGTGTGGAGGAATTCCAGGACCAGGGCCGCGAGTCGAGACGGCGCAGCCCCATCTCGCCGAGCCTTTGAAGCGGCCCGCTGCCGACCTGTCGGTCAGAGCAGCACCCGCTCTATGCCGCCCGCAGTGACCGTGTCCACGAACTGCTTCTGCCAGCCGTCGCCGAGCAAGCGTCCGGCCAGCTCGGTGACGATGTAGGCCGGCTCAACGGCTACTTCGTCGCGATAGCGGGAGAGCCCCTGCAGGCAGGCCGGACAGGAGGTGAGGACCTTCACCCGGTCGTCTGGCGCATGCGCGGTAACCTGCCGCACGCCGGCCTCCAGCTCTTCCTGCTTTCGGAAACGCACCTGGGTGGCAATATCCGGGCGTGATATGGCGAAGGTCCCCGCTTCACCGCAGCAGCGGTCCGACAGGGTCACGGGCTTGCCTACCAGCTTGGCAGCCACCTCGGTGGGCTGGTAATGCTTCATGGGCGAATGGCAGGGATCATGGTACAGGTACTGGACACCGTCGGCGCCCTCCAGGGAAATGCCCTTCTCCATCAGGTACTCGTGGATATCCACAAGCCGGCAGCCGGGAAATATCTGATGAAACTGATACGTGAGGAGCTGGTCGATGCAGGTGCCGCAGGAGACGATTACCGTCTTGATATCCATGTAATTCAAGGTGTTGGCCACGCGGTGAAAGAGCACCTGGTTGGCTGTGGAGATCTGCGTCCCCTTGAGCTCGTCGCCCCCTGAGCTCTGTGGATAGCCGCAGCACAGGTACCCTGGCGGCAGCACGGTTTCCACGCCGGATTCGTAGAGCAGAGCCAGCGTTGCCAGACCCACGTCGCTGAACAGCCGTTCCGAGCCGCAGCCGGGAAAATAGAAAACCGCGTCGGCGTTGTCCTCTGCCTTGTTCGGATCGCGCAGGATGGCGACATACCTTTCGTCTTCCACGCCGAGCAGAGCGCGCATGGGACGCGGCGGCAACCCGGCGGGCATGGGTTTCTTCACGAAATTGATCACCTGGGCTTTGACGCTCGGCTTACCCGTGGTGACCGCCGGCCGTTTGCCCTTGGCAAGCAGGCCGGTGCGTCTTGCCAGGCCATGGCCCAGTCGCTGACCGGCATAGCCCCATTCAATCAGGCCCTTGCGCATGAGCTTGAGGGTCCCGGGGTCGGTCATGTTCAAGTAATGCATGGATGCCCAGGTACCGGGGCTCCAGCGCTTCTTGCCCTGACTCCTGAGAATGCTGCGCATACGGATGGAGACCTCCCCGAAGTTAATGTCCACGGGGCAGGGGTTCAGGCACTTGTGGCACACCGTGCAATGGTCGGCCACGTCGTTCATCTCATCGAAGTGGCGCAAGGAAATGCCCCGACGGGTCTGCTCCTCGTAAAGGAAAGCCTCGATGATCAGACCGCTGGCCAGGACCTTGTTGCGCGGCGAGTAGAGCAGGTTCGCGCGCGGCACATGGGTGGTACACACTGGTTTGCATTTTCCGCATCGCAGGCAATGCTTGATCATGTCGTTGAGCTCGCCCAGCTCGCTGGCCTCCAGGATCAGTGCCTCCTGCTGCAACAGCCGCAATGACGGCGTATACGCGTTCTCCAGGCCGGATCCGGGCAAGAGCTTGCCCCTGTTGAAGCGGCCTTCCGGATCCACACGCTCCTTGTAGGCCGCGAACGCCTGCAGCGCCTCGGGCTCCAGAAAAGCCATTTTGGTCAGTCCGATGCCGTGCTCGCCGGAGATGACGCCGCCCAGCTCCGTGGCCAGTGCCATAATCCGTTCCACCATGCGGTCGGCCTCATGGAGCATGCCGTAGTCGTTGGAGTTGACGGGTATATTGGTATGCACGTTGCCATCGCCAGCGTGCATGTGCAGGGCCACGAACAGCCGACTGGAAATCACGGACTGGTGAATGTCATCCAGGGCTCGATGAATGCGCTGCAGTTCGCGCCCGGAGAAGATCTCTTTCAGAGGCGCATCGACGCTGCGCCGATAGGAGATGCGGAGATCGCGCCGTTGTAAAAGGCGAAATATGCTGTCGCCGTCACGGATCAGGGCCCGTGTGGTCGCGTCGAAGGTAGCCGCAAATTCCGTGGCCGGAGCGTCGAGGTTATTCATCCACTGCTGCCAGCGCTCCTGGGTCTCGAGCAGGAGCGTCCGGGCAGCTCGTGCCTTGGCCTGCAGGATGGCATCGTTCTCTTCGCTGGCCTCGTAGTCGGGAAGCTGGCCCAGTTCCTCGGGCACGCGCTCCACGTACTCCAGCACCGCTTCCACCATGCGCAGCTTGTTGGCAGTGGACTGCTCGATGTTGATGCGCTCGATGCCGTCGTTGTACTCGGCCAGGCGTTCCAGGGGAATGACGACGTCCTCGTTGATCTTGAAGGCATTGGTATGCGCGGCGATCGCCGCCGTGCGGGCGCGATCCTGCCAGAAACGATGGCGAGCTTGAGGACTGGCGGCAACAAAACCCTCCGCGCCGCGCCGGTTGGCCGCTTTCACAACCTGGGAGGCAGCCTGCGCCACCTGTTTCTCCATATCGCCCGCCACGTCCACCAGAAGCATCATCTTGGGCAAATCAGCACGCGCCGCCTTGCTGGTGTAACCCACCGCGTGCACGTACCGCTCGTCCAGGTGCTCCATGCCGGCCAACACGACGCCAGGCTCTGCTTCCAGATACTCTTTGGTTTCAACGATGGCGGGCACCGCGCGACTCAGATCAGGATCGAAGAATTCCAGGCAGACCGTGCGGATGAACTTCGGCGCCGGATGCAGAACAAAGACCGCCGAGGTGATCAGCCCGTCACAGCCCTCCTTCTGAATGCCTGGCAAACCGCCCAGGAACTTGTTGGTAACGTCCTTGCCGAGGCCCTCCTTGCGCAGCTCACGGCCTGCGATGCGCAGGGTTTGCGGTTCGCCCTCCGGGGTGACGCCGTCTGCCCGGTAGCGAGTGAGGCGAAACTCGACGGTCTCGAGCTGGTGGATTTTGCCTAGATTGTGATTCAGCCGCTCCACCTCCAGCCAGTCGCCGTTCGGAGTGACCATGCGCCAGGACACCAGATTGTCGAGCGCCGTACCCCAGTGCACTGCCTTTTTTCCACCGGCATTCATGGAGACGTTGCCGCCTATGGTGGAGGAATCCTGGGAGGTGGGATCCACGGCAAACACCAGCCCAGCCGCATCAGCGAGCTCCGACACCCGTCGGGTCACCACGCCCGCCTCTGCGCGTACGGTGGATACGGCTTCGCCGCCCCCTGGCAGGTCGCGGAGCTCGGCCGGTCTAAGCGCATCCAGCTTCTCGGTATTGACGACCGCCGTCTCCGGATGCAGCGGTATGCCTCCGCCGGTGTAGCCGGTACCGCCGCCGCGCGGAATGATGGTCAGGCCCAGCTCGATGCAGGCGTTGACCACGCCGGCCACCTCGGCCTCACTGTCGGGGGTAATGACGACGCAGGGATATTCCACCCGCCAGTCCGTGGCATCGGTCACGTGCGCAACCCGGGACATACCGTCAAACAGAATGTTGTCGCGTCGCGTGACCCTGGCGAGCCGCTTACGGATGCGCCGTCGCAGCTGTCGCTGCCTCCCCAACCATTCCTCGAAGCGTTGCACAGCGGCGCGCGCCGTGTGTGCGAGCTCGATGGCCAGCGTGTTCTGCTCGGCCCGCATCAGGATCTGGTCGAGTCGATGATGCAGGGCATGAATCAAAGAGGCACGCCGCTTGGCGTTCTCCAGCAGATCGTCCTGGATAAAGGGGTTTCGTTGCACGACCCACATGTCACCAAGCACTTCGAAGAGCATGCGGGCAGAGCGTCCGGTGCGACGCTGGCCGCGGAGCACGTTCAGCACCTCCCACATGGGCTCGCCGAGTAACCGGACGACGATTTCCCGGTCCGAGAACGAGGTGTAGTTGTAAGGGATTTCGCGAATACGGGTAGCGGCTTGGTCGCTCATAGTCTCTTCCGCAGGGCCAAGGGAACAGCTCGCAGGAGTGTATCTGGAAACTCAGCCGCCTCCTCCCCGACGGGAAGAGGGATATGGAGAGGGCGTTGAATGGGAAGAACCGTTTTCCCGCCCCCGGGGTACATCGGTCGCTGCTGCAAGCTGCGACCGCGGCTGCTCAGTAGAAACGCGTTAGTTTACCAGACGAGCTCAAATCGATGACCACAGCGATTCATGGCCGGGCTCTTCGCTGTCGTCGTCCTGGCGGCGCCGGAGCTCACCGCGCTCCGCCTCGCTGCGAGGCAGGACTTCGAACTCAAACCGGGCGTAGATGCCCGTGTTCTCCAAGACCCGAGTGAACTTCGCCCGTCGGACAACCGCCCCGGTCTGCAGCATGACCATCTCGAAGTTGCTGAGAAAAACCGGCCCGACGATGGAATCGGCTGCGTTTGCGGCAGGCACCGGCGCCAGCAGCAGGCCCGATACTCGCTCGCCGCAGGCACCTTTGGCGTTGCAGGCGCGGATGTTGACGGCCTCGGCGGCCGGCGCCAGCATCTGCACGCCCATTTCCATGCGATTGTCCTGCATCGCCCGCATCCAGCGGATAGCGCCGATTCCCCATGGCCCATCCCTGACGGTCGCTTCACAGCGACGGATGCCGAGCAACGACCCTACCTGCGCCTTGGCGGAAGTCTCTCCCGACCATTCAAGCCTGTAGCCGCCAGGGCCCTCATCCTTGACCCGGCAGCGAACCGCCTCGTGGTCAACCCTGCGGTCGGCTCCAGCCACCCAAGGCAGCGGAACCTCATCTGTAAGCTCGGTCTCCTCACCCGAGCCGTCGGCCAGCACCTCGGGCAGCCCGAACTCCTCACTGATAAAGTGGTGTATGGCAGACAGGCCCAAAGCCACTTCGACGGCGTCTTCACCGTCCTTCTCCAGCCGCGAGTATCCGCGCTTCAGCATCATGCCCCAGGACTGCATGACCCGCCCCATGAGCTGAGGCGAAATATCCGGAGGAATGTTTGCTGCCTGAAGACCGGCTTCGTTGGTCTCGGAGCTCGTCAACCGGCTGAACTGTTCGCGCAACAGACGACCCAGCGCCGCCGTGTCGAGCACCCACTCCACGCCGGCGGCGCTCTCCCTGTTGAGCTCCAGGTACTTGGGTTGGTCGTCGATATCGGCCGGCACGCCGAACTGGCCCTGTCGGTCCTGCTGCCAGGCATCGATCGGGTTCAGCTGACACAACGGCGCCCACCGTTCGAGGGCGATATAGACGCGGCCGACATCTCCCTGTCGGAGTCGATAAGGACTGGAGATGGCGAGCAGAAGGATCTGTTTGTACGCGTCGGCGATGCTGGTTTCCGGCACCAGCCTGTTCTCCTCATCCGCCACCTTCCAGTCCTGAATCCCGTGCCACACGGCCAGACGGAACAGCTTGTGCAGCTCGCGCCACACGTGGTCCGGATAGGGCGCGTAGAGCTGATAGGACTTGAGCAGCGTGTGGCTCAGATAACGGATGGCGCGGTGCACGGCGGTGGAGAATATCCGTCGCCGCATTCCCAGCGCCAACACCGCGCGGCTCCCCAAGTCCCTGAGGAGGATCTTGTAGCCCTCGGCCATCAGGGCCTGAAACTCGCGGCCGAGCTCGGCCACCTGTCGGTCCCGGTCGGCAAGCGGAAAGGGTTTGCCCATGTAGTGGCGCTCGAGACTGCGGCAGAGCCGGGCTACGGGCGTGCGCATGGCCTCCAGGAACCTGAAGCGGTCGCTCAGGTTCAGTCGCAACCCGTTGACTTCCGTCAGGGCCGCGAACAGCAGGCGCGCCGTCTCGCCGCTGTTCGCCACCGGAAGGGAATTCACCCAGGCCTTGACACGCCGGGGTGAGACATCGAACGAGCCTCGTCCAGGCGCGACCTGATCCCTCGTGTCGAAGTTGAAGTGGCGTCTTGCTTTTCTCACTGCGAGCCCGCGTGCTGGAACCGGCTGTCGCCGGACCGCGCCGGGGCGTTCCATCTCCGTCCCGGCGCAACCTGGCTATGCACGTAACTTTATCGGTAGGTCTCTGCTTTTCCTCAAGTACGCGCCAGGCCAGGAGGCCGCGGGCACCGCGTAGGCGAGGCGCGGCGGCGGCGCACCCCCGTGTGGATGCGCTTTTCTGCGCGCACTGGGAAGAGGCCCTTATCAGGCCGAATGGTAACGGCGGAGGCGACGCGGGCGGTCGCGGTGCAGGGGACCGGCTACCAGGGGAAGAACTGGTTCATGAAGTTCATCGGACGACCTAACTGAGACATGTCGTAGGTCATCCGGCTCATGTCTCGGGACATGATACCCGTGCTGTTGGTCATGAGCTGCATGGACTGGTTCATGGAAGCCATGTTGATGAGCATCGGCTCCAAGGTATTCATCCTGGTCTGAATCACATCCGTATGTTCCGTCATGCGCGCGATGTCCGTCTCCATGAGCGCGACGCTGGCGTTCATCTGCGCCACATTGCCGTTCATCTCGTGTACGGCCATGGTCATGTCCCCTACGTTGTTGCTCATGTCCTCGATGTTCAGGGACAAGACGGCAATCTGGGCGGCCATGGTGTCCATGTTCTGGGACATTCGAGGGTCCATGCGCTCAGCCAGCGTGTGCATGTCCTGGGTGAGACTGTAGATGAGGAAAAAGCCGTAGGCTGCCAGAATGATGAAGGCGAACAGAGAGGGATAGACGATCAGCTCCCAGCGCCGCGCACTGGATTCAAAGCTTTTCGCGAAGCGCTCGAGCGCGGCGTCGCTCGCGCCGAGACTGGCACTTCCACCCCTGGGACTTCCCTGATTCAGTGATGGCTGGCCGTTCTGATCCCCATTACTCGTGCCCATTACGACCTCCTGGAGACAGTGTAGGAGGGAACGTTGATCATTGCATCCGAAGCGCCGGTGCCACCTGCCGTAGCCGCTCCTGCCTGCGCTTGTTCACTGCCAACGCTCCCGAAGGTCCTCGCGCCGCAGTGTCAGCTGGTGGAGCTGTCCATCTTGGCCCTCTGGCACGCGAACGCGGATGTAGTTACCCGTCAGGCCACTTTCGTCGTCCTCTACCAGCACTTCTTGAACAGAGCCGAGCTGGGATGAAAGGAATGCCTCTCGCATCACCCGCCCTTGCTCCCGAAGCTCGCGGGAGCGCGCCTTTTTTTCCTCGACCGCCACCTGCGCGCCCATGCTGGCCGCCACCGTACCCTGCCTGGGGGAGTACGGAAAGACGTGCAGCTTCGCAAACCCGATGACCTCAGCCATGGCGAGCGTTTCCCGAAATTCCGACGCCGTCTCGCCCGGAAAACCCGCGATGAGGTCGGCGGTTAGAGCCACATCCTGGCGCACCCGCCTAGCCGCCTCGGCAGCCGCATATACCTCATCGACGCCGTGCCCACGCCGCATGCGTCGCAGCACGCCGTCTGAGCCGCTCTGCACCGATAGATGCAGGTGGGCACAGATGCGCGTTTCGGTAAACGCCTCGAAGAAATCGCCGCCCAGGTACTGAGGACCCAGAGAGGAGAGGCGGATGCGCGGGACGCCAGTACTCTCGAGCAGTCGATGTAGCAGTTCGGGCAGGCGGCTCTGCTCCGGTCGCCTGCTGTCCTCGCAGCCCCATGCAGCAAGGTTGATGCCAGTCAATACGACTTCCCGGATGCCCATCTGTTCCGCCTGGCGCACCCGAGCGACGACGTCCTCCCGTGTTTCGCTCTGATGGCGCCCGCGGGCAACGCGGGTTATGCAGAACGCGCATGTGTCGTCACATCCGCGTTGGATGGCCACGGGCAGGCGGGTCCGCGACGTGACCGGGAATGGCATCGCGTCTCTTTCGAGGCCAAGCTGAGCCATGAAGCCGGACTCAGATTCGAAGACATCGGAACCGGGCAGCTGCTGCCGCCAACGCTCTGCGTCAACCCGCGGCCCACAGCCGAGGACCGCTACTTTTTTGTGACTCCTCACGGCAGCGCTGGCGGCCTGGCGGGACTTGCGGTCGGACTGAGCGGTGACGGTGCACGAGTTCACCAGAATCCAGTCTGCATCCGCTTCGTGCTCCGCCTGCGTATACCCGGCGTGCTTTAGAACGGCCGCGAACCGGGCGGAGTCGAGCTGGTTCATCTTGCAGCCGAGAGTGCGTATAAAGAACTTCACGAGTGGAGGCTCACGGTTGCCGCAGGGACCGGCTTGAACGGCGTAACTCCCTAATTCTACGGGCTTTGCCCAAGCCGAGCAAATATGCCCGGCGGGGCTGGTCAGATCCGCTTTACAAATAGCCGAGTAGAGCGGAGCTTCTGGGATGATGGCGTCGGCGCTTGGAGGAAGCCGCCAAGCCTGTGAGGTGGGAAGCCATCAGGGGTGTGTTATGGGATGATGTGTTCGCCAAAACAAAGCCATCCTGGAGGCGAGCCCATGACTGGACTACACCGTACGCCCCTGACGACTTCCCAGAAGACCCAGTGTGCCGTAAAGGCGCTGGCAGGCCAAGAGGTACACGGCACGATCAGCGCGATCAGTCGTGAGTTTGGCATTTCGCGGCCGACGGTTTACGAAGCGAGGAACACGGTTGATGAGATGCTCAGGGAGCATTTCGAGCAAGAGGAATGCGCGTATCGGCCGGTGCTTGTAGAAGTCGATGAGGCACAGCTTGAGCGTGCGGTGGTGGCGTTGCGTGTGGAGGGGGTGAATGCGATTCGCCCGATAGAGGGATTGCTGCCAATTCTGTATCCGGGTGTGCGGGTTTCGTACGGAAAGATCCAGTCCATCCTGGTGCAAGCGGAAGGACGGGCGAAGGCGTTCAATGGCAAAGCTGATCTTTCGCCGATAAAGAACAGTGCGCTCGATGAGATGTTCAGCCAAGGCGATCCGGTGCTGGCGGGCGTGGATCTTGCCAGTGGCTATCTGTTCGGTCTGGAGCTGCGCGAGGGTCGCAGCGGCGAGGACTGGGCGGAGGTTTTGGCCCAGGCCAAAGCGCAGGGGCTGGATTTGTCGGTGGTGGTCAAGGATGCGGCGAAGGGGATCGCGACCGGGGTGCGCACGGTGTTCCCCGAGGCGGAGCAACGCGATGATTGCTTTCACGTGCTCTACGAGCTGAACAAGGTCCGTCGGCAACTGGAGCAGCGCGCCTATGGCGCCATCGGGCGTGAGGAGGACGTGGAGAAGGCGCTCGGAAAGATACGCGCCAAGGACCAGACGCGGCGCCTGAGGCAGAAACGGAAAATAGCGCGGACACGGGGCGAATGCCAGCAAGCGATTGCGCGCTTTGATGCCTTTGAGGCCGCCTCCGCCCAGGTACGAGAAGCCCTGGCGTACGTGGATCTGAATACCGGGGAGTTGCGTAGCGCTGGGCAGGTCCAGCACCTCTTAGCGCAGGCCGCCCAGGTGCTAGCGGGCATCGACGCTCCGGGCTGTGGGAAGCTCGCGGGCTATCTGACGAATCGGGCTCCCGGGCTCTCGCTGGCCACTGCGGCACTGAACAAGCAGCTGCGAGAGCTGACCACCGCCTACCCGGAATCCGTCGTTTCCCTGGCCTGTCTGATTTGGCGCTTGGTCTCAGAGTGCAAGGAACGCTCTGCGTATTGTCAGCGTCACGAGAACCAGCGTCTGCTCGCCGGCGCCTATGCCCGACTTCAAGCGTTGCTCGGTTCCAGTTCCAGGACGGACACACTGCTGGACACGGTCAAAGGGCTGCTGGGGAGACGCTATCGGGCCTCCAGCGCGATAGAGGGCTTCAACGCGGCGCTTCGTCCCTATCTGTACGTCCACAAGGGTGTGACACAGAATTTCCTCGAACTTTTCCGTGCTCATTACAATTTGCGCACGCGGCGCTGGGGTCGTCATAAAGGCACCTCGGCCCACGAGTGCCTGACCGGGATACCTGTCGAGGACTGGCTCTCCCTCCTCGGCTATCCGCCCTCGAGCACCTTGCACTGATCTGCCGGGCGTTACGCCCGTCCGCACCCGATTACATTGGCGCCTGCACCTTTTGCTGCAGGACGGGAGAGGCTTGCGTCTGTAAAGCAACAACCCCGGAATTTGATCGGTCCCGCGAAGCGTGCCCAACAGAGATTCGGTGCTCGCAGAGAATGCTGTTTCTGGATGACGACTACCTATACTTTCCAAGGCGAGCGGTTCGCGCGGTCGCTCGGGGTAGCACGAGGCTGCCTGAGTTAGCTATCATCGACCTGTCGCCTGCAGAGGAAAAACGAGAACGGACAGGCCAGTCTGGTCGTGAACACCGCATACAAGGCAGCGCCTATTTCGAGCACTTCGCGCCAGAGACGCCGGCTCAAACAGCTTCTATGTCTCGCCCTTGTCCCGCTCGTGATTAGCGGCTGCACCTCCTTCGGAAGGGGAGTAGGGCAGGGGATAGTGCAGGGATCGGAGCGCCAGGACGTACGGAAGTGCTGGGTTGAAGGCGCCTCCATCGATGGCGTTGCACCGCTCCTGGAGCGACAGAGGGGTTTCGGGGACGTACGTGCCGTCAACCCTGAGCGCCCGGAACTCAGCGTCATCTATATCCACGGTATGGGCACGCATGTGCCGGGTCACGGGGCACTCCTGGTTGAGGGATTAGCCGAGACACTCCGGTTGAATGTTCGGTCGAAGCGCGGCAAGCGCGTGGAGCTTGTTTCCCCCACCGATCCGTCGCAGATGCTGGGGGAACTGAACCTGCTGAGGCTGACCAACGAGCAGCGTTCGCTTGATCTGGTCTTCTATGAGCTCACCTGGACAGAAATAACCCGTCCGATCAGGGATTCCCTCGCCTTTGACGAGTCCAGCAAGTTCAGCTCGCGCCGCGCATCGATCAACCAGGCGATACGGGGCTTCACCAACGACACGTTACCTGACCCCCTCTCATTCGCCGGCAACAAGGGTGAGCTGATCCGCGGGGCGGTTGCTCAGGCGCTCTGTTGGTCGATGAGCACGACCTGGAACGACCTCCCTGAGCTGACGACAGGCATCGCCTGCGTCCCTGGCGAGCAGTATCTGAGCCGCATCAACGTCGACAGCCATGTGCTATTTACGCACAGCCTAGGCAGTCGCGTCGTGATCGACTCCCTGCAGGACCTGGCTGGCCGCCTGGCCGCGATCGATAGCCCGGCCTACCGCAAGGTCCGGGAACAGCTGCAGCAGAAGATATTCCCGTTCTTCATGCTGTCGAATCAGTTGCCACTGCTTGAGGCCGGACAGGACCCTCAGAAGATAACGGGCCAGGTGCAGGCATTCTGCGGTGAGACCGCTCCCCGGGCAAGCGAGCGATTCTTCAAGCGCGTGGACCTGGTCGCGTTCAGCGACCCTAACGATATGTTCAGCTTTCCTGTTCCCCAGGCGTGGGCGGACGAGCATCTTGACTCAAGACTCTGTGCGCGGATAACGAACGTGAGCATCAACATCGCGCACGTCATCTCTCTCTTTGGTCTTGGCCAATTTGCCGACCCCGTCAGAGCGCACAGCGGTTACGCTGAGGACGAACGCGTGCGCAACCTTATCGCCCACGGCGTGGGCAACTCCCGCGTCGCGCCTATCGTCAAGGAACGCTGCACATGGACCGAGGCTGACGCATCGCTGATGCGTTAGATAGCTGTTCGGAAACATCGATCACAAACGGCGATACTGCTGGTGTGGGACCCGGCCGGGGCGTTGGCTCCGCTAAATCTCGCCAGGCCTTGCGTCGCTGTGCATTCCTGCACCGCTAGCAAGTCCGGGGCACGCCATCCGTGGCGTGCCCGCTCGGCGGAACGGCCATTCACCGGATGGCCGTTCATATCCGCCTCTCCCGTAGCCTGGCGAGAAGCGGAGATGCCGAGCTTAAGCTCTCCCTGCGCCGCTCGCCATCTACGCCGCTACGCCAACACCCCGACCGGGTCAGCCCGTAGCGTATTTGGGATTAGCTATCTAGCTTGCGTTTCTTGCCACATGCGTATGCAGAGTACGCAGTGGCGGAACACCCCTGCGGGGCTTCCGCCCTACGTCTTGCTCTCGGCATCACCTGATTGCGCGTACGGGTCAGCGGCTGCCCTTCGCGACGTAGCGTACTCCGCGCAGCCCATCAAAATCCTCGTCCTGCGTCCAGAGCGTGGCGTCATGTTGCTGAGCTGTTGCGTAGATAAGGCTGTCGGCCATGGGAATCTGAAGGTCATGACTGGTCCTGGCCGCGTGCAGGGAAATCTCTGGCGTAACGTCAGTCACTTGCCCTTGTCGCATTAGAGCCACCGCCTGTAAGGCAGCATTATTGCCCCGTTCGCGGAGCACGACCTTGAAGACTTCGTAAAGGTTGATCACTGAGACCAGAAGGCTTGCCGTATCTTCCAGCGGTGCGGCAAATGCGGCGGCGTTAGTGCCCTCGGTGAAGTACTCGAGCCAGCCAGAGGAGTCGACGAGGTTCACAGGCGGTCGTTCTCACGTTGAAGAGTGTCATCCATTCCCTTCAGGAAACCTCGCATATCTCGCATCTGGCGTTCGGGTATGAGTTCAATTCGGTTATCGTACACGAACACCTGCACATTCTGGCCCGGAGTCAGGCGTAGAGCCTGACGAACCTCTTTAGGTATAACCACCTGATACTTTGGCGAAATTTTTACTGCATTCATGCCAGACCTCATCGATAAGCTATCTGTCATACGGTAGTGCAATCGATAAATCAGGTCAATGCTGGCATGCGTGTCGACGAAGGCCAGCCCACCATCCAGGCAACGAGCGACGTTCTCCTGGGCTGGGCGCGGTGGCAACCCAAAGACGATCGGCAGGTCGATTTCTACTTCCGGCAGCTGTAGGACGGTAGGGACAGGATAAAGGTCGACCACCTGTTGCCCGAGCGGCCGGCCGCGTTCGCCGGCATCTGCCGGAGGAGCTGAGCCGCCCGGGACGACGCTTGACGAGGGGACAGGCTCAGCGCAACCTTAGCTGTCAGCGCGCCGGGGGAGAATGAACGGTGTTCGGAGAGAGGACTGTGTTTCTGGATAGTTACTGCTCCGATGCTGCCAACGGACGGCAGCAGAGCCACCCCAGGAGTTTCCCGCGCACTCCCTGGAATCGCCGTGTCGGAGGACGGCCATGATTTTCTTTTTCTCGTTGAGACGGCGACGTCGCCTGAAGGCGCGGCGCCTGGTCTTTCAGAACCGGGACCTGAAGGCGACCTTGCGCCGGTCACTGTTGTATCTGGTGGCCATATTTGTGGCCCACGTGGGCGCCATGGTGTTTTTCGAGGAGATGCCGGCTGTCGACGCCGTGTGGCTTACTCTGACGACCGCAACCACGGTAGGCTACGGTGATGTCTCAGCGGCAACACTTTTGGGCAGGGCATCTACCGTACTGCTCTTGTATATCGGTGGCATATTCGTGGTCGCGAAGGTCGCCGGTGACTATTTTGAGTATCGCAGCGATACATACGCGCGGAAGATCAAAGGGGCATGGAGGTGGAATATGACTGGGCACATCCTGATACTGAGAACCCCGCTACGCAATGGTGAGCAATACTTCGTTCGACTTATCCGGCATTTCCGAGACAGCAAGCGATTCAGCGAACATCCAGTCCAGATCCTGACCCGGGAATTTCCCGAGGGACTCCCGGAATCCGTGCGCGCGCTGGAGGGGGTCGTCCATTACCATGGAACCCCGGACGATGACAACAACCTGCGGGCGGTCAATGTGGGCGACGCCGATGTCGTCGTGGTGCTGGCCAAGGACGAGAGCGACAGCTCATCGGACGGACGCACCTTCGATATTCTGCACCGCATCTCGGAACTTGGGACGAAAGGTACAGTGCTGGCCGAGTGCGTGGACGACCGAAACCGGGAGCGCCTGCTGAAGGCTGGTGCTGATATCATCATACGGCCCATGCGAGCGTATCCCGGCCTGATTGTCCGAAGTCTGGTGGCGCCGGGGTCGGAACAGATTTTCGAGAATCTGTTTGTCAGCACGGGCGACGCGTATGCGCGGTTCGATGTTGATGTCAGCAACACGACCTGGAGCGACATTGTCTGTGCGTTGATCACAAATGATATTGGAACTGCGGTCGCCTATTTTGACCGTGGGGATGGCACCTTACACACCAACCCGGGGGCTGGCGATAGGGTGGATGCGGCTGCGCTGATTGTCATGGTGAAAGCAGAGAGCAGACCCAGCCTTGACAGCGTGCGCCATGCGCTTCGACTGTGAGCCGCGACAGAGGCTTTGAGCTGGCAGGCC
>JASJBY010000053.1 GCA_030066245.1 Gammaproteobacteria bacterium | reverse complement strand
TACGTCGCGCCGCGACAGGTCGGCGCCTGGTCCGCTACCGACCCCAGCGCCATTTCCTCGGACTCATCAGCACCGGCGATCGCTACGCGGTGGCGTCCCGAGGCGGTTTTGTCTTGGAGGGCGCCTGGCTGTGGCGCCTCAAGGACTGGATAGACCGGCGCTTCATGTCGCGTTTTAACGACTTGCCCGAGATGGCAGCCGATGACCGCCCGGTCATGGCTGCCGGTATAGCGGACGGAGAGGCGCTCAAGGAGCTGTCCACACTGGCGATGCGTTGTGGCGGATGTGGCGCGAAAGTGGGCAGCACGGTGCTCAGTCGGGTTCTGCAGCGTCTGCCGGTGCATAGCCGCGACGACGTGTTGGTCGGCATGGACGCGCCGGACGACGCTGCGGTGTTGGCGGTGCCCCCCGACAAGGTTCTGGTGCAAAGCGTCGATTACTTCCGCGCTTTCCTCGACGACCCCTACATCTTCGGACAGATAGCCGCCAACCATGCGCTGGGAGATCTGTTTGCCATGGGGGCGGAAGCGCAGTCGGCCCTGGCCATCGCAACGGTACCTTACGGCCGCGAGCGGGTGGTCGAGGAGACGCTGTACGAGGTGCTGGTAGGCGCGCTTGAGGCCCTGCGGCCCACGGGGGCCGTGTTGGCCGGCGGGCATTCGAGCGAGGGTGCTGAGCTGGCATTCGGTCTCACCGTCAACGGTCTCTCGGATCGCGACCAGTTCTGGCGGAAAAGTGGCCTGCAGCCGGGTGATGCGCTGGTGTTGACTAAAGCCTTGGGCACGGGAACGCTGTTTGCTGCGGACATGCGACAGCAAGCCAAAGGGCGTTGGATCGACGGGGCGATAGCGTCCATGCTGCAATCCAACTATCCGGCCGCACTGTGCCTGCGGGAGTACGCGGCCAGCGCCTGCACCGACGTCACCGGCTTTGGGCTGCTGGGCCATCTGGTGGAGATGACCCGCGCTGCCGGTGTTGACGCCCGGCTTGAGATGGGCACGTTGCCCCTGCTCGATGGTGCGCCCGAGACGGTTGCCGCAGGCATCCTTTCCTCCCTGCAGCCTCAGAACCTCCGTCTGCGACGGGCGGTGAGAGATTTCGATGAAGCTGCGCGTCATCCGCGATATCCGCTGCTGTTCGACCCGCAGACGGCGGGTGGGCTGCTTGCGGGCGTGCCGGCGGAGCGGGCTGAGGCCTGCGTGACGAGACTCCGCGAGCTGGGCTACCAGACGGCTGCCGTAATCGGTCAGGTCGAGCCCCGGAGCGAAGCGGAGGAGCCCATCGCCCTGACCTGAGCACAGTGAACGTGGGGCCGCAGCCGGCTGTTGCCAGGACGGTCTTCGGGGAAACGAGCAGCCAGAGCCATGAGCGAGCATCCCAGGCCCAAGGTCGAACAAACGGCAGCCGGCATTCCGGTGCTCGCCGTGGCACTTGGTTACGCAGGTCTCCTGCCATTCTTCGCTGGCGCGGCGGAACTCTGGCTGCTGCCGGGCGTAATGACAAGCTTCGTCGAGTCCGCGCTGCTGGCCTACGCTGCCGTCATATTGTCCTTCATGGGGGCCGTGCACTGGGGTCTCGCCATGCGCTCCCATCGCGATATCGTCAATCTGCAACTCGGCCTGTCGGTCATCCCCGCTTTGGTCGGCTGGATGGCGCTAATGCTCCCAGCGGTCGTTGCGTACCCCAGTCTGATTCTGGCATTCGTTGTGCTTTATCTGCTTGACCTACAGGCCGTAAAGCTCAACATGGCGCCTCGCTGGTATCCCTCGCTGCGTCTGCCGTTGACTGCTGGCGTCGTAGTGTCATTGATCGCAGGCTATGTCAACGCGTTGACACGTTGAGGGTGCGCGGACGGCTCGACGGCACTTCGCGACGAACGCCCGTGGCTTTCGGATGTCAGTTTGAGAAATCTGCTTGTCTGAGAGCGAATCATGGAAAAACGCGGCAAATGGCGACTCTGGGTGCGCTGGCCCGTACGCATAGCCGGCCTGGTCGGCGTGCTGCTGCTGGGTCCTCTCGGTGTACTGGCGTTCGGGGACCTGACGCTCGATAAGCACTGGAGCCAGACGAGCATGGCCAGCAGCGATCAGGCGCCGTCCCCCTGGGAGGAGCCCGCAGCCGTGGTGCAGGTCTACGGAGCGAGGGCATTTCACTGGCGCGGTGCATTTGGCATACACACGTGGATTGCCACCAAACGACGGGATGCAGATGCCTACACGGTTTATCAGGTCGTCGGGTGGAATCTCTACCGCGGACGCTCCGTGCTCAGCGTGAGTCAAGTGGGGGCACCCGACTTCCGCTGGTACAACGCGCGTCCCGAGCTGCTGCTTGACCGCCGTGGCGTCGTCGCGGAGTCACTTATCGACGACATCGAGAAAGCCGTTGCCGAGTATCCCTACACCCATCGCTACAAGGTGTGGCCAGGCCCGAACAGCAACACGTTCGTCGCCTTCGTAGCTCGACGAGTCCCCGGTCTGGGGCTGGACCTTCCGCCGACGGCAATCGGAAAGGACTACTTGGTGGACGGGCAGCTGGTGGAGCGTATGCCGAGTGGCACCGGATGGCAGATTTCGCTGAAGGGACTGCTCAGCTTCGGCCTAGCTCGAGAGGAGGGACTGGAGTTCAACCTATTGGGTCTGTCCGCCGGAATCGACGTTAACGACGTGGCGCTGCGGCTTCCGGGCATCGGTCGGCTGAGGGTGTTTTCCGGCAGCTGACAGTTCCGGAGATGCAATTTGAAACATTGCCGCAACAGAATTGCATGTACAATAGCGAATGGACCTGCTCTGGCCGCGCGCTATCAAGTCGCCTGGTCAGTGGAACTACGGGCCCGTGTAAGCGAGGCTTGACAGGTCGCGAGTGATGGCCGCGTTTTGCGCCATTGGTCACGACAACATGGAAGGAGCGACAAGGAATATGCAGACAGGCGAAGGGTTCGACCAAGCCACTTATGATGCAACCAAAACCTATTTGAAAGCTGCACTGGAGCAGATGATTGCGGCGGGGCACTCGACCGAGGGTCTTGCCGAATTTGCGACAGACAAGTTCGGCGGCAGCTTTTATCCCTACCTTCGAGAATTTGAGCAGGATATTCGCGCCGGGCGGATCAAGGTGCAGGGGCTCGCGGCGTCAGAGCGGGCATCCATCTTCAGCGCACGGGTCGCGCCGGTGGATCGGGAGCGGCTGATCCGTGAAACGGCTTACCTGCGGGCCGAGAGACGCGGATTTGTCGGCGGAAGCCCAGAAGAGGACTGGCTCGCGGCTGAAGACGAAGTAGATGAGAGACTGGCGCGGCAGGCCGGTCTGTTGAGCACGGGCAACAAGCGGCTCGAAAAGGCCGGCGACACCGTAAAGAAAGAGTTTGGCAGCATTCAGTCCGTCGTTTACCGTTGGCTCGAAGGCAAGGAGTTTCCGGGCAAAAACGATACAGGCGCCGCTAAGAAGGAAGCCCGTACGCCGCGGCGGAAGAAAGCGTCGCCCGCCGCGATGAAGCCTGCAATTTCGGCGAAAGGGCAGGCCGGGGCGAGGGCGGCTACGGAGGACAAGCCCGCAGCTGCCACCGAACCCGGGCCGAGCAAAGGCGCGAAAGCGACGACTGCAGGCAAGCGTCAACCGGTTGGCAAGGCGTCTTCTGCGGCACAGACCCGGAAGCAGTCCGCGGCTGAGGCGAGCTCAGAGACTGCACCAACCGACACGGCCAGCGACGGCGCGCCAGAAAGCGCGGCCCGTCCGGAGCGCGGCAGCGCAACCAACACGGCGACCACCAACAGGAAGAGCGGGGCGGGCGGCGGCAGAAGACGGCCTGCTTCCAGAAAGACACGCTAACAAGCCGGCAGTGATGCCTTGCCCTCTGAGAGGGCAAGGCGTTTAGTATTCCGTCAAAACCACAGTGACGGAATATTGGAGAGATGTTGCGACGAACCTTCGCCGAAATCCGTCGCGCGCTGGCAGGCCCGGCGGGCTTTTCAGCTTGGTGAGTGGCAAATCAATCCGCTCACGCAGGTTGAAGGCTCGCGTCATGACGCTGGCCCGCGTCACTCGACCTTGATGGTCTGCCGCTTGCTCATCTGAACTTTCGGCAGCGTCAACTCGAGCACACCGTCTTTAAACTGCGCTTTTGCTTTGTCACCCCTGACCGGGCAGGGCAAAGACAGCGTCCGGGCGAATGCGCCGCGAAAGATCTCGTGGCGATAGTAGTGCCCTTCTTCTTCCTTGTCTTCCCGGCGGCTCTGCGTCTTGATGGTCACCGCGTCTGCGGTCAGGGACACATGAAGTGCGTCTTTCTCGACCCCGGGAAGCTCGGCACGCACCAGGATCCGATCGTCGTGGTCGACCATGTCGATACGCGGCTCCAGTCCTTCGAACGGGACTTCCGGCAACCAGCCGCGCCGGAAGTGGAACGGTCGCAGCCAGCCTCTTGGGAAGAAGTCCTCGAACATGCGCTCGAACATCCGATCCATGTCTTCGAACGGCCGCAGCGTCTGTTCAGCTGTGGTTTTCTCGAGCTCTCTCCGCTCGCCGGTCTTGTTCAACATGGCATTCCTCCTTCGCTACCTGCCTTCATCAATTACAGTATCCGACTTGGCCGTTCTTTGCGCATTGAGCGACATCAATCAGTCATGGTTTTTTTTGATGAATATTCATAAAAACAGCCGCCTACGGGGCCTCTGGGTAAGTCTGCCCGGCCCCTTCGAAAGCACTCGACGGCTACCCGCGGCCCTCGCTTCCGTATCAGCCGCGCGGGTCTTGAAAAGTGCTCTGCAGTCCTTATATCGCACCCCAATTGGCAGGGTATTTCTGCAAACTAGATACGACTATGTTCGGTCAAGGCGTCAGGCTGGCGGGCGGCCTGTTCGACGAGTTCAGGCGCCTGGAGCGGGACGTTGATGGGCTGTTCGGAGGCGGAGCCTGGCCGGCCCGGATACGCGCGATAGCTCTGGGGATCTATCCGCCCGTCAACGTTGGTGCAACCCCGGAGCATGTGGAGGCCTACTTGTTTGCCGCGGGGCTGGACCCGGAGTCCCTGGACATTTCTATTCATCAGAACCTGTTAACCATCGCCGGTACAAGACAGGTCAAAAGCGAGGAAAATGCCAATTACTACCGGAAAGAACGCTTCAGCGGCGCCTTCAGGCGCGTCATAACCCTTCCCGAGGACGTGGATCCAGACAACGTGTCTGCCCGTTACCATGACGGCGGGCTGCAGATCCCGGTGAAGCGACGGGAAGCGAGCAGACCGCGGCAGATCGAGATCAAGTGAGCACAGTGGAGGTCAAGACCATGGCAAAGCAAAAGAGGTGCAGAATCGCGAAACTGCGGCGTTTCAGGGCCAGCTGAACGGGCGGGAAGGCACGGTCAGCACGCCGGTGGACATTTTTGAAGACGCGGAGGGTATTGCCCGGACGGCCGACATGCCCGGCGTGTCAAAGGACCGGCTCAACATCGAAGTGGATCGGGACACGATGCTCGTCGAGGGTCAGGCGCACATCGACATGCCGGAGAGCATGGAAGCGCTCTACGCCGACGTGCGTTCTACCCATTACCGTCGAAGCTTCGCCCTGAGCGGTGAGCTTGAAACCGACAGCATCGCGGCCAGCTTGAAGGACGGCGTGCTCAGTCTGCGCATGCCCAAACGCGCGGAAGCAGGCCACGCAAGATACAAGTACAGACCGCTTCACGGCCATTCGCCGGCGAGCGCGGAGCAAGCGTTTAGAACACGGTCCGGCGCCTTCTGCGCCGAATCTGCCACTTCCCTGTGGCGCGGTCAGATATAGGGCGATTAGGGAGTCTTTTGCATGATTAGGGTGGAAAATCTTACTCGGAACTACGGGGATCTCAGGGCGGTCGACGACGTTTCATTGAGCGTCGCGCGCGGAGAAATCGTTGGCTTGCTTGGCCACAACGGCGCCGGGAAGACCACCATCATGAAAGTGCTGACCGGCTTTCTGGAGCCCACGGATGGCAAGGTTATAATAGATGGCGTTGATATCCGCGAGAATCTGGAGGCGGTGCAGCGAAAGATCGGTTATCTCCCGGAAAACTGTCCTGTCTACCCGGAGATGACCGTGATCGACTACCTGGACTACACGGCCGCGCTCCACGGCGTGCCGCCGTCCGAGCGTGGTTCGGCGATGCGCGAGGCCATCGCTCATACGGAGCTTCACGACAAGGGGGCCGAGGTGATCGGAACGCTGTCCCGGGGGTATCGCCAGCGAGTAGGCGTAGCCCAGGCCATCCTGCATCATCCACGCATCCTGATCCTCGACGAGCCGACCAACGGCCTCGACCCAACTCAGATCCAACACATGCGCGGCTTGATACGTTCGCTTGCCGAGTCCGCCACCGTCATACTTTCCACGCACATTTTGCAGGAAGTCCAGGCCATATGTGACCGGGTGGTCATCATACGCAGTGGTGAAAAGGTGCTGGATGCGCGACTTGACGACCTGCGCGCCGGCAGTCGCCTGCTGCTCGCCACGGACGCCGAGCCGAAACGGCTGCGACCCCTGCTGAGCGGACTCGAAGGCGTGGGAACAGTCGAGGAGCTTACACCGGAGGACGGGCACCACCGTTACGCCTTGGGCACGGACAATGGTGGCGAGCCGACGGCGATTGCACCAAGGGTCGCGCGCACGATGGTGGAACATGGTCTGGCTCTGTATTCTTTGATGCCCGAGAGCCGTGATGTCGAAAGCATCTTTGGTGAGATCTCGGCTCAGGAAGGGAGGCCGTCGCAATGAGCAATGTCATGCACATCGCACGTAAGGAGTTCGCGGCTTTCTTTTCTTCGCCGACGGCTTTCATTTTCTTCGGCGCCTTTCTCGCTGTAACACTCTTTGTCTTTTTCTGGCTGGAAACATTCTTTGCCCGAAACATCGCTGACGTGCGCCCGCTTTTCGAATGGATGCCGGTACTGCTGATATTTCTTTCGGCGGCCATCACCATGCGCATGTGGTCCGAAGAGCGACGCGCCGGCACACTGGAATTCCTTCTCACCGCACCGGTACCTCCGGTTCAGCTGGTGCTTGGCAAGTTTCTGGCCTGTCTCGGACTGGTGGCGGTCGCCCTTGCGCTTACCCTGCCGGTACCCATGACCGTGGCTCTGATCGGGCCCTTGGACTGGGGACCCGTCTTCGGGGGCTATCTGGCAACCTTGTTTCTGGCTGCCGCCTACCTGTCCATAGGCCTTTACATCAGCGCCCGCTCGGAGAGCCAGATTGTCAGCCTCATTGTCGCTTCTCTGCTGGGTGCGCTGTTCTACGTTCTCGGCTCCGATGCGCTCACGGGCTTGTTCGGCAACCGCGTATCAGAATTCCTCAAGCTGCTGGGGTCAGGCGCCCGTTTCGAGTCCATCACGCGCGGGATTATCGATGTCAGGGACCTATACTTCTATCTTAGTGTCGTCGGTGTTTTCCTGACGATGAATGTCTACGCGTTGGAACGCTTGCGCTGGGCGGGCAATGCGCCAAACGCGAACCACCGCAGCTGGGGGCTGTTTACGACACTGTTCGTGGCCAACTTTCTGATCGCCAACATCTGGCTGGCACCCGTGGGCTGGGCGCGGGCGGACATCACTGCGGGCCGGGTCTACTCCATTTCCGATGCGACACGCACTTATCTGGCTCAACTGAAAGAGCCGCTGTTGATTCGTGGCTACTTCAGCGCGCAGACTCATCCCTTGCTCGCGCCCCTCGTTCCGCGGCTGCGCGACCTGTTGGAGGAGTACGCCGTCGCCGGTGATGGCCGCGTGCGCGTCGAATTTATCGACCCGGCTGACAGCCCCGAATTGGAGCAGGAGGCTGGCGAGAAGTACGGGATCAGACCAGTGCCGTTTCAATTTGCCAGCAAGTACCAGGCGGCAGTGGTGAACTCATATTTCGACATCCTGGTGAAATACGGCGACCAGTTCGAAACCTTGGGTTTTCGGGACCTTATAGACGTGAAGGTCCGTGGCGAGAGCGACCTGGACGTGGAGCTGCGCAATCCGGAATACGACATCACGCGGGCCATCAAGAAAGCGCTCTACGCCTATCAGGGGTCGGGCGAGCTCTTCGACAACATCGCCCACCCGATTGTGTTCAGGGGCTATCTGTCTGCGGACGAACGCTTGCCTGGGCCGGTCCTGGAGCTGAAGAAAGCGCTCGAAACCGTTCTGGCCGAACTTGCCGACTCGTCACAGGGCAAGCTGAGCACCGAGTTTCTCGATCCGGAGACGGGAGACGGCACGCTGGCACGACAGCTCGAGGCAGACTTCGGCTTCCGTCCCATGGCAGTCGGTCTGCTCGACCCACGCACCTTTTGGTTCTACATGGTAATGGAAGGAGACGGGCGCGTCGTCCAGGTGGGGTTGCCCGCGGACCTGGACAAAGCCGGCCTGGAACGTGGCATCGAGGCCGCTCTGAAGCGCTTCTCCAAGGGCTTTCTCAAGACCGTTGCGTTACACGCGCCCCAGCAGACGCCGGCACTTGGCGGTCCGCAGGGAAAGAGCTTCACCTGGCTGCAGGACAAGCTGGCCGAAGAGCATGCGGTGCGCAACGTGGGTTTGGAGGACGGTCGGGTACCGGACGAGGCGGATCTGTTGCTGTTGGCTGCGCCTGAGGCTCTGGACGACAAGCAGCTGTTCGCCGTCGACCAGTTTCTGATGCGAGGGGGAACGGTTATCCTGGCCACATCGCCGTTCGATGTCGCTTTGACCGGACGCCTGTCGGCGACAAGGCACGATTCGGGGCTTGACGGCTGGCTGGCTCACCATGGTGTTGGGCTCCAGGAAACCATGGTGCTCGATCCGCAGAATGCTGCCTTCCCCATTCCGGTGGAGAGGCGCATTGGCGGGTTTGCAGTCCGCGAGACACGCATGGTGGAGTACCCCTACTTCGTGGACATCCGCGCCGACGGCATGAACATGAAGCATGGCCTGACGGCAGGTATCCAGCAGGTGACCATGAACTGGGCAAGCCCCATCAGCATTGACGAGTCCAAGAACCAAGAACGCCGCGTCATCAGGTTGCTGGAGAGCACACCGGATGCCTGGGCTTCGGATTCGCTGAACATCCAGCCCGACTTTCGATTGCATGGTCCGCTGGGTTTTGCCGAGGGCGGCGAACGAATCCGCAGGCTGCTGGGTGTTGCGGTGGAGGGCCGTTTCGATTCCTACTTCAAGGGCAAGCCGTCGCCTTTGGCGTCAACGGAGGACCAGACCGATGAAGGGTCGTCCCCGGCGGCCGGGCCTGAGGCGGAGAGCGATGCCGTAAAGGATGCGGGCACAGACGCTGACAGCGGCAAGGAGCCCGTGATCACGCGCGTCATCGAACGTTCTTCGGAGTCGGCTCGGATAATCCTCTTCGCCTCCAACAATTTCGTCAGCGACGGCGCCCTGGATCTGGCGGCGAGTGGGTTGGGTACCCGCTATCTGAACCCCGTTCAGCTGGTTGAGAACGCCGCCGACTGGGCGTTGGAGGACCGCGGTTTGCTCGGCATGCGGGGACGCGCTCACTTCTCACGCACGCTGCCGCCTCTGGACCGGCGGTCACAGATCTTCTGGGAATATCTGAACTATGGGCTGGCGCTGTTCGGATTAGCCTTGGTCTGGCTGCTCCGCCGCCGCGCCGTGAATCGGGCACGCCTTCAGTACGCAGCGTTGTTGGAAGAGGGGAGGGCTTAGGCGATGAGGAGATCCATGGTGATCCTCGGCGCTCTTTTGGCGCTGCAAGTTGTCCTTGCCGTCAGCCTGAACCTGGGGCGTGACAGCTATCGTGCCTTCGAGCCCGAGGAAAAGCTGCTTGCCCTGGATGCCGGCCGGGTTGACGGGATCCGCATCGTAGCCGGAGATGGCGGTGAGGTCTTGCTGGAGAAGCGGGATGGGCAGTGGCGCCTGCCCGGCTTATCCGGTTTTCCTGCCGACCAGGCGGCCGCGGAGCGCTTGGTCGAGCGGCTTACGGCTCTGGACAAGGGGTGGCCGGTGGCGACCACCGGCAGCGCCTCGCGGCGCTTCAAGGTCGCCGATGGCGCGTTCGAGCGCAAGTTGACCCTTGCCAAGGGAGACGAGACGCTGGCCGTATTATTCGTCGGTACGTCGCCCGGCTTTCGGAAGGTACACGTGCGGGTGCCAGGTGAGGAAAGCATCTACGCGGTGGAATTCAGCGCCTTCGAAGCCAACGCAGAGGCGGACGACTGGATAGACAAGGGCGTCCTCTCGCAGCCGTCCGATGATATCCAGCGCGTCGATCTGCCCGGTTTGAGCCTGAGTCGGGAAGACGGCCGATTGGTGGTCACTGAGCTTATGGAAGGCGAAGAAACCATAGAGGACGAGGCCAGACGTCTTCTCGACAGAATCGCCGGGCTGCGCGTACGCTCTGTGCTCGGAACGGAACAGAAGCCGGAATACCGACAGGACCAACCCCTGCTTCGCTACAGTGTTGCTCTGGAATCGGGAGTGCAGCGCGAGTATGTGGTCTCCAAGCCGGAGGACGCAGACTACTACGTCCTGAAGGCCTCACAGCGGGATGAGTACTTCAAGATGGATACCTGGGCCGTCGACCCACTCAGGGAGGTCCTGCGGACGACGCTCGTGCGACAGACCGCGGCAGATACAGCGTCCGCGAAAGAGAATCCGACGGGCGAAGCGGCCGACGAGAGCCCGGCGGAGCCCGGTGCAGGGGCGTCGTGAGGTCGTTCCGGCGCGGGTCGGAGCTGCGGCAGCTCGGACGGGTAGACCGATAAGACATCAGGAGTCGCTGCATGCCTATTTTTATGATGTTCGGCAAGTACACGGCAGAAGCGAGCAGGGGCATCAGTGCTGAACGCACGTCGGAAGCCAAGGAGATCATCAAGTCACACGGGGGCAAAGTGGTGTCCATGTACGCCGTGCTCGGAGAGCACGACCTCGTGCTGACGCTGGATTTGCCGAGCGCGGAGGCTGCGATCGCCACATCTGCCGCGCTTAACAGCCTCACCGGCATCTCGTTCACCACCTCACCTGTCGTTGAGGTCGAGAAGTTCGATAGGCTGATCAGCAGAGCCACGGACATCTGAGGCGGTGCAACATTCGGTTCAACCGGCCTGCGTGCCGACGCTTGGCGGGTCACCCGCGTCCACGGCTGTCTGCTGAGCGCGAATTTCTCGGGGACACGCTTTACGCTGGGTGCCGCCTTTCTGGTCGGGCCTTGATCTGGCGCAATCGTTCTTGCGCCTACGGTCGTATCATGGAAATGAGAGCTGGATTATGCACCCTGTCGATTTCATCAGCAGCGCCGAAGCGGGCAATCTTGCGGGGCTACTTCGTTGCCGGGCCGGACGATCGCCCGATGCCGCGGCCTATCGCCAGTTCGATAACGCTTCCAGTCAGTGGCGCCGGTACCGGTGGTCGGAGATAGCAGGGGAAGTTGCGCGGTGGCGGCAGGCGCTGGCTGCCGCCGGTCTCGAAGCTGGCGATCGCGTAGCGCTGATGCTGCAGAACTCGGTGGAGTGGGTGCTCTTCGACCAGGCGGCGCTTTCCCTAGGACTGGTCGTCGTGCCCCTTTACACTCAGGACAATTCGGGGAACGCGGCTTTTGTCCTCGGCGATTCGGGAAGTCGCCTGCTGCTGGTGGGCGAGGATGCCCAGTGGCAGGGCCTTGCCCGGCACAGCGAGCTGTTCCCCGGTCTCGAGACCGTGGTTGCCCTCGACCGCGTACCGCAACCCAAGTCAGGTCTGAGGACCCACCAACTGAATGGCTGGTTGGCTGACGCGAGCCCGGCGCCTGCGACGGAAGCCGACCCCGATAAGCTTGCCACCATCGTGTACACCTCGGGGACCACTGGGCGTCCTAAAGGCGTGATGCTGTCACATGCGAACATTCTGTCGAATGCCGAGGCGATTTCCGGCGCGGTGCCGGCCTACCCGGACGATGTGTTCTTGTCTTTTCTGCCCTTGTCCCACATGCTGGAGCGCACCGCTGGCTACTACTATCCCATGATGACCGGTAGCGAGGTCGTTTATGCGCGCTCGGTCCAGACGCTGGCGGCCGACCTGCAAAGCATACGGCCGACCGTGCTTATCTCAGTGCCGCGCATCTTTGAGCGTGCCTACTCACGCATCGAGGAGCAGCTGGCACGCAAGGGTGCGCTGGCGCGTCGCCTGTTCGCGTTCGCGGAGGAAACCGGCTGGCAGCGTTTCGAGTGGTCACAAGGCCGCCAGCCGCGACCCACCGTCACAAGACGTATGGTATGGCCCCTGCTTCGCGCCGTGGTGGTGAAAAAGATTCTCGCTCGACTGGGAGGGCGTCTGCGGTTGACGGTGAGTGGAGGGGGGCGGCTGGACGACCACATCGCACGTCGCTTCCTCGGCTTCGGCCTGCCTATCCTACAAGGCTATGGACTGACTGAAGCCTCGCCGGTAGTCAGTGGCAATACCTTCGAGAACAATGCTCCCGAGTCGGTTGGCCGTGCGTTGCCGGGCGTTCAAGCACGGATAGGTGAGGCCGGTGAGCTGCTCGTTTCCGGTCCCGGTGTCATGCAGGGTTACTGGCAGCGTCCTGACGCGACGGTAGAGACTGTCGATGGGGACGGCTGGCTGCACACGGGTGACGTCGCCGAGATCATCGATGGACGAATCTTCATCCGTGGCCGCATCAAGGACATACTGGTTACCTCTACCGGTGAGAAAGTTCCGCCGGCGGATCTGGAGGCGGCCATCGCCCGTGACCCGCTGTTCGAGCAGGTGCTGATCGTCGGTGAAGGAAAGCCCTACGTGGCTGCGCTGATCGTACTGCAGGATGAGGAGTGGGGCCGTCTGGCCGGCAAGCTGGGTCTGGACCGGGACAACCCGGATGCATTGCTCGCAGAGGCAGTCAACACCGCGGTACTGGCGCGCATCGAGCCGCTATTGCAGGAGTTTCCCGCCTATGCCCGGGTGCGGGCGGTGCGCCTGTCTCTGCAGCCTTGGAGCATCGAGAACGGGCTGATCACGCCTACGCAGAAGCTACGGCGCCAGCTCATCATGGAGCGGTTCAAGGACGCCATTCATGCCCTTTACGCAGGGCACTAGCCCGGACTTCTCACCGGGATTCGGAATCTTGGGTCGCTCTGGCAAAGCAGATTGGCCGATCGTCCGCAGAGGCCTAGCTGGAGCTATGGTGAGGCGAAAGAGAGTAAAGGTCCAGTGGACCTTTACGCCGCCGAACGGGTTGCCCATGGATGGGCATCCCTGGACCATCCAGCGTAGCGGGAACGCGAAGCGCCGATGGAAGGGGGACCGGTCAAGATGCAGAGCCAGAGTGGGCCAAGAACCGAATAGAACAGGCTGTTCATAAGGAAGACCGGCTCGGTAAAGCCAATGCAGTGAGTTTGCAAACATCACCAGCGACCCGAGGTCCGCCTGGTGAGAAATCCGGGCTCGGCTCTTTGTGGCATTTGGTATGTGACAATTCCCCGTGGACCTACGAAAGGGATGGAGAACGCAGTGTTTCAAAGCCAGTGGCTTCACTTGATTCGCCTGCTTGCTATGCTTGTGGCCGCCTTCGCGCCGAGCCATGCCCTCGCTCAACTGGAGTGGCGGGACTACAAGGACTGGATCGTGAGCCTGGAGGATCCGAAAAGACTGGCGGAAATCAGGATGGAGGACAGGCTTGCTCCCCTGGACCTGAAACCCGGTATGGTGGTCGCGGACATCGGCGCCGGTACGGGCGTATTCTCGCGAGCCTTAGCCACAGCAGTTGGGCCGTCCGGCGTGGTCTATGCCGAGGACATTCAGCAGGGCCTTATCGACTATATCAACAAGCGGTCGAAGGAAGAAGACATCCGCAATATTGTTGCCATTCTCGGTGACTTTGACGAACTCAAGCTGCCGGCGAGCAACGTCGACCTTGCGTGGTCTCACAATGTGCTTCACGCAATGGAGGATAAAGAGAGCCTGTTGCGAAACCTGGTGGCCTGCATGAGGCCCGAGAGCCGCATTGCGCTCACCGAATGGGACAAATATGATCCGGCCGGCCTCAAGTTTCACGATTCGGCGGATGACATGCTGACCCCCGGAGAGGCCAACGAGCCGTTGTCGAAGTTTGGTTTCTACCCTGTGGAATAAATCAACGGATTCAGCCTGAAGGGAATCAGACAGTGGTTCATCATCTACCAAAGAAGGCCTCTGAACGCCTCTTCCCAACCGTGACCGTTTAGAACCTGTCGATCCTCTCCGGAATCACTCGGCACGGTAGGGGGCGGGAGCCGATGAACATTCAGGCGCTCTTCGAACCACGCCGGGGTTCCCGAGCACCGTATAGCCGATTTGGCTTAGGCTACGAGCTAACTGGGCCGGGTCCCATAACTGTATTGCCGTTTGTGATCGATATGTCCAAACAGCTATTTAGCGCCGGTGACGAAACGCTGAACCTGCGTTTCGCGTAGAGACTGGCCGGCGCATCGCAAGATCGCTTCCACGCACCTGGCGCGCGCCGCGAAAGAAGGCGAGCACCAAGTAACCCGCCAACATCCATAGAAATAATGTCGTGAACGCCTCGAACACGGCATGCTCTCCTTACTCGGCCTGCGTACTACCCTTTCGTAGACAACTTAAAGCGGCGAACGCTCCCTCCTTCTTTCTCCCAAACGGGCGCCCAACCTACGGCAGCTACGCTAACGCCGTCCTGAGGCACGGGATAGGTTTCCTCCAACGTCAAGATGCGCTGCGCACGATTGGACGGGCCGCGTTTGTGCGCATCGGTGTCGTGAGCAGGAAACCTGAGGCAGCTCAGAAGCCGTCAGCCGATTCGCTGTCCGATGAGAAAACTGCAGACGGCCACCACCGTGCACAGAATTACGCCCCAGGTGATATCGACCACGACCACCTTCACGGGCCAGTCCCTGAGGGTGGCGAGATTGGTCAGGTCGTAGGTCGCGTAGGTGAAGAAGCCGAACAGACCGCCCAGCACGGCCGCCCGGGCTAGGGAATCCCGCTGCAGCGCTGGCAGGACCGCAAAGATCAGGATGCCTGCAATGTAGAGCAGGTAAAAAACGAGTGCTGCGCTCCAATTCACTCTGGGGCTAAGGAGCGTTGAGAGCTGCTGCTGGTAGAAACCTTTCGCAGCGTAGCCGAGCCAGATCATGTCGATAACAAAAAATACCGGCGCCGTGAGCAGGTAGAGCTTGACGTAGAACATTATCTGTCGCTCCGTTGGATGACTGAGTAATGCTATCGCGGTTGCGCGGGCTCTGGACCATGCAGCATTGCAAATTTCGCATGTTTCTGACGCAAGGGCAGGTCAAGGACCGCCATCGCAAGGGATAACGCCATGGTGGGGAGGTGTATGCCCCGGGCATGTG
>JASJBY010000052.1 GCA_030066245.1 Gammaproteobacteria bacterium | reverse complement strand
CAACCGTTGTCGAAGTGCACAGTCAGTGGCCTGAGGCCCAGCTTTCCGGCTAGGTAAGCTACGTAAGAGCTGTCCACGCCGCCGCTAAGCCCAATCAGGCAATCATACTCACTGCCTCGCGCGCGCCGCCGCAGCGCGTCCGCCATCTGTCGGAGTCGGCGCCAGGACTCGGTCTCGTCGACGTTCAGGGCAGCAAGCAGAGGATCGGCCGCCCTACAGTGGTTGCAGACGCCGTTCTCGTTGAAACTGATCTGCGGGTCTGTTTCGTCCATCACGCAGCGCGTACAGACGCGTCCCTTGGTAATGGTCTGCGCGGGCTTCAGCATGACGGGCCTTCTGTATCGAAAATCGGAGCCAGCTGCTCGGGACTCGGGTAATTAATCAGCACCGCACGATGCTTGCCCTTGAACACGAACATACTGCCGGCGGCGACGGCTGACGCGCCGGCATCCAAGGCCTGGGCGAAGTCGGCGAGCTTACCCGCTCCGCCGCAGGCCACCACGGGTATCTCCACGGCTGCTGCCACGGCCTCGATCATGGGCAGATCAAAGCCGTGCATGGTGCCGTCCCTTTCCACCGAGTTCAGCAGGATTTCCCCGGCCCCCAGAGCTTGTGCGCGCACAGCAAGATCTTTCGGACTGGGTTTCAGATTCTTTCGCTGCAGGTGGTCGTACACGCCGGCTCGCCCCAGCAGCCCATGGCGCACGTCGATGGAAGCCACGATGCTCTGGCTGCCGAAGGTATCGGCCAGGGACGTGATCAGTCCGGCGTGGGCATGCAGAGCCTGGTTCAAAGAAACCTTCTCCACGCCAAGGCTGAACACCTTTCTCGCCTGCTCCAGCTGGCTGATGCCGCCGCCATAGCACAGGGGCATGAAGCACTGGCTGGCCATGTGCTCGATGAGCTCATAGTTGGGTTCGCAAGCCTGACGCGATGCGTCTATGTCCAGGACGATCAGCTCGTCCACCTCCATCTCGTTGAATAGATGGATGGCATTCAGGGGATCCCCGACGTAGCGGCGGTCGCCGAACTTCTGCGACTTGTAGAGTCCGAGGCCACTAATAAGGAGGACGGGGATCGCGCGGCGACGCAGCATGGGCGGGTCCAGTCAGGGCCGTGCGGTCGATGCGTGAGTCAAGCAACCCGGCTCATCTTCCCGGGGCGCCTGCGCCGATGCCGATAGGGACCGGGCGAAAAAGTTCGACAGCAGGCGGATGCCGAACTTGTGACTCTTCTCGGGATGGAACTGGACGCCGACGATGTTCTCCCGGGCGATGACGGAAGTGAAAACATCACCGTGAACTGTGGTGCCGATCACCTCGTCCTGTCTGCGGGCGGAGACGTAGTATGAGTGCACGAAGTAAAATCGAGGTTGCGGCGGAAGCTGGTCGAAAAGCCAATGAGGCCCGGCGGGCTCGAGGAGGTTCCAGCCCATGTGGGGGACCTTGAGCTTCGGGTGACGGGTGGCGTCGAAGCGCCGCGTTTCCGCGTCGAACCAACCCAGTCCGCGCTCGCTGCCTTCTTCACTTGATGCGGTGAACAGCTGCATTCCCAGGCATACGCCGAGAATCGGCACTTTTTCTCCGAGAACCCGCTCACCCAGCAAGTCCACGAGGCCGAGCCGGCGAAGCTGATGTATTCCGGCGTCGAACGAGCCCACGCCGGGCAGCACGAGGGCGCTGGCTTCTCGGAGCAAGGCAGGGTCCGACGACGCGCAGGCAGCAACGCCCACTTTCTTGGCCATGTTGAGGAATGAGCCCGGGTTCCCCATGCCGTAGTCGATAACTACTATCACGCTGTCAACATCCTTCTACGCCAAACCGCTCCATCCACCGCCCGAAGCAGAGCACCCGCCATGGCAGGTGGCTGAAGCGCTCCTGTCCGCCGACTATGCGCTTCACTTTGTCAACGACGGCTGCTTGAAGAATACCTTTGGAGCTGTCAACGGCCCGCTCGACCTGAGCCTGGAACTCCTCGCGCCCCTGACTCCGAACCCAGTGAGACTCGGGGGTAACGAAACCCATCTTATCTCGTCTATTCAAGATGCGCTTAGGCAGGATCCCGGCCATTGCTTCCCGCAGCAGGATCTTGGATACCCCGTTGGCAATCTTGTATCGGTCAGGACAGGCGAGAACGAACTCCACGAGGCGATAGTCGAGATAGGGCACCCGGGATTCCACGGAATGGGCCATGGAGTCCCGGTCGGCCCACCGCAGCTGCATGGGGAGGCTGGTGTGAAGAAGCTGGCTGCGGGAGTAGGCGGAGATATCCGACACTTTCGCGCCGTACCGGGTGAACGGATCTCTTTCCACCGCATCCAGCTTGTCCATCGGCAGCCAGGACACCCGTTGGCTGTAGCCCAGGGCCGCGTGCATCAGAGGTTGGCGCAGAAACTCCGGCAGCATGATGTTCAGCAGGTGCTGCACACTGTAGAGCAGCCCGGCATGGTGCATCAGGCGCTGTGCGGAAAGCTCACGCAGCAAGGTTCTCCATCGGTAGCCGAGCAGCAGCGCGGCGAGCTGAGGACCGAGGAACGCATGGTACCCGCCGAACAACTCATCGGCACCATGTCCGTCGAGGGTGACCTTGATGCCGTTGCGCTGCACCAGATCGAATACGCTCCACTCGGCGTAGACGCTGGTGGACGCGAACGGTTCGTCATGGTGCCAGAGCATGGCATCCAGGCGTGGCCACAGCGCGTCCAGAGACGGGTATACGAAGTGGGCATCGACGCCGGCGTGCTCCACAACCGTGTCCGCATACGTCCGCTCGTCGAATGCGGCCACGTGAGAGCACGCCGAGAAGGTCTTCTGGGCACCGCTGTCCAAGCCCTGACTTCTCAATCGACTGATAATGCAAACGATGGAGGAGGAATCGATGCCACCGGAGAGGCCGGTCCCGACGGCGACGTCGGCCTGCCGGCGTATGCGTACCGAATCGAACAGCAGGCTCGCGAGACGACTGCGGGCCTGGGGCAAAGGTTCGTGGCTCTCGCCGACCGGCAGCTGATACCAACTCGATAGGTGGAGTTCCCCCCCAGCATTGTCCAGGGTAGTCTCCAGATAGCTTCCGCCGGGGATTTGGTGGACGTTGCGGAACAGCGTTTCGGACGTGTGGTCGGTGAGGCCCCAGTTGAGATAGTCGTACACCAGCTGGCCGTTTGCCTGGGCTCGCCAGTCCGGAAGCACGCTGAATTGTTTGATCTCGGAAGCAAAGGCAAGCATGCCGCAGGCTGACTGCCAGTAGTAGAGCGGCTTGATGCCGAAACGGTCCCGTGCGGCGAAAAGGCGTCTGCCGTGACGGTCCAGTATCACCATGGCAAACATGCCGTTGAAGCGCTCCAGGCAGGCGGCTCCCCACTGTCGGTAAGCCTTCAGGACCACCTCCGTGTCGGAACGGGATGCGAATGACACGCCGCTCGCCTCGAGCTCGGCGCGGATCTCCCGGTGGTTGTAAAGCTCCCCGTTGTAGGTGATGACAAACCTGCGATTCTCGCAGGTCATGGGTTGATGACCAGCCGGGGAAAGGTCGACGATGCTCAGGCGGCGGTGACCCAAGGCGGCGTAGCTCTGGGGGATGCCGACCGACGCGATGTCAGTCTCCGGCGCGTACGGAAGCCCGCTGGGCGAACAGTCGGGGGGCGTGTCATCGCCGCTGCAGCAGACAAGGCCGGAGGGCTCCGAGCCGAAAAGAGCATAGCCTTCGTCGTCGGGTCCGCGGTGCCGAACCAGATCCGTCATCGCGCGTATCAACGGCGCCAGGTTGCGCCCGCCCCGGCTGTCAATCAACGCCGCGATGCCGCACACTTTCTGAAATCCCGAATTGTCTGCCGCTGTCGAGACGGAGTACTGGTGCTTGTTCGTATCGGCATGCGGCGATGCGTCCTTTAGATTACCCTCTTTTGCCGCGCCGGGAGCGGCGCCGACCGCAACAGTTGCCGAATCTGTACCGCTGCGTGCACTCCGCAGCTGCCTTGGTTGACACTGCATTGCGTGCGCGCGGCCCGGATGCGCGACTGATAGCCCTGGGGAGAGGTCAATGCCCGGTCCACGGCGTCAAGTATCGCCGACACGTAGGGGGCTACGACTTCCCCGACCTGGTCGCGAAAGCAGGTTTCGATCGGGCACAGACCGACGTCCTGCCACTGGGGATTGAGGATCTTTGGCGGCAGGTCCACGAACACAACCGGTCGCTCTCGGAGAAAGGCAAACTCGAAGGCCGCCCCGGAGTAATCGGAGATCATGATGTCGGCGGTGGAGAAGGAATCGCCCGGGGAGACGGGGTCCTCGACCGTGAAATGCCCCAGTGCCCGGAACCGGGCCGTGAGCCTTGTCAGGAAAGTCTTCTCTTCCCGAAAAAGAACCGGGTGTGGGCGGACGATCACCGCATGCCCCCGGTCCAGGAGAGCGCCAAGCAACGCTTCACCGAAATGGGACAGGAGATTGTTTCGTCCCCAAGTCGGCGCAACAAGGACGGTCGGTCGCACGTCGCGTGAACGTCGTTCGATTGCCGGGACTTTGCCCTCCATCAAGTCGAACTTTCCGTAACCCACCTCCAGAGCCACGCGCTCGGGAAGCTCTCTGATGCGGTTCATGGCCAGAATCTCCTGCACCTGTATGGGACCGCAGGCGAAGATAACGTTGAAAGCGTCGAAAGCGTCGGCGGGATAAATTGCGTGCAGGCTTACCAGGGAATGGGGCATGTGTACCGCGTAACGGGACCCGGGTGGTATGCACCATCGTGGTATCCCGCTGGAGGCGCTCACCAGCACTTCGGTGCGAAGCCAGCGCAACATGGTCAGGGAAACCCGGTACACGGGTATGTCTGCGGTCGGCTCCGCCGCGGCGGAAACAACCAGGGCACAGCGCAGGCCCTGCGAGCGGCACTCCTGAAGCGTGGTTCGCGTCCAGATTTCGTCGCCGCGAGTGCTGGCGTAGAAAATAACCTCGGCGGGTCCCGCGGCATAGTAGCGGGCGATCTCCCAGAGGTCCCGGAAGCCCCGACCGCTCGCGAGAAAGCGAATCAGGTGCTTCAGTTTCCTGAGCTTCGGGCGCGGGTTCACGCTGCTCGCCTCCTCAAGCCGCCTTTGGTTGAAGGGGCTGCTGCATGGCCGTGTTCACTTTTCCCAGAATCAACAGGTAACGCATGACGGACAGAAGGGAAAACAGGACAACGCCGAGCTCCAGAGACTGCAGAAGGATTCCGAGGCCGAACGAGGCAAGCGAGATAAACAAGTATGCTGACTGATTGAGCAGCAGGTAGCCGTGCAGCTCGAGTACATAAAAGCAGACCGTCAACGGCGACACCATCACCATAACGGCGAAGAGCGGTGACAGTATCTGCGCAAACGTACCGGCTTGCTCCCAGCCCTTGCCGAGCAGCAGCTCAATAAGGGGAGGGAAGGCCAGAACGATGCACACGAACAGGGCCGCTCCCAAGTACGTGAGATGACGGCGAATCATGCGGAAACGAGCGTAGCTGGAGGCATCGGCGGAGCGTACGGCAGCAGCCAGCTCGCTATGGTAGACCTTGCCTATGGTGGCGGAGATGATGTTCAAGGGGCCGAAACACAGGCGCAGCACGATGCTGTATTGGCCGGCAGCCGCACTGCCGAAATACTGTTCGATCAGTATCACGGGCAGATTGTACGCGGCGCTGTTCAGCACCTCTGATGGGGCGACGAGAAACGCGTTCGTTCGTTTGTCGGCAAGGAGTCGTTTCACGTCAGACCAGTGGGCCCGATGCCGGACGGCGGGCGGCACGGAGACGGCCATGTAGAACAGTCCAACCAGGAGGAAAATGGCCGCGTGTGCCCCGATGGCCGTGCCTATGGTGAGTGCGCCGGTGAAGCTTGACGCAAGGAGCAGCAGCGTAAACGAACCGTGTGGGATGACCCGGGCAAGAGCGATCAGGGTAAAGCGGCCATGCCGAATGTTGAGCATCTCGGCAGTACGGCTCATGCCGATGGCAGCTGTCTGGCAGCCCAGGGCCCATGCGTGCTCATATCCGGCGAACAGGAAAGCCGCGCACACCAGCAGGACGCCGATTGCCAGGATCAACGCCAGTCCCTGCAGCAAGGCCGGGACCTGCTCCTTCGCGACGTTGGGGATAGCGAGTTCGTAGGACAGCAGGTGCGCCGTTGTGAGCAGAGCCGAGTAGGAGAGAAACACTCCGAATACGCCGACATCCGTCTGGGCGTACATTCTCGCGACCAGAACGAGATTGGCGACGGCAAGCAGCTGGGCGATCACGCTGGCCAGGCCAAGCGCACCGGTGTTGCGCAGAAAACGGGAATGCACAGCCTGTCGCCAATGCTTCAACACGCTGCAAGCCCCGCCGGAGGTAGCGGGGCTCCCGCGACAAGCGCCCGCAGCACCCGGTCTCGAAGGTCTCGGTGCATGCGCAAGTAGGTATGGCCCTGACCATTCGGCTGGGGGGCACTCGGAAGGTCGCGCAGGTCCAGCGTTGGCAGCAGCTCGGTCAGGACCTGAACCAGCAACAGGCCGCGCAAGTGGGGGTCATAGCAATGGGTGAGGGCCTGGTACAGCAGGTTCGTATCGAGGCTGGCTGGCGGCAGCGAGAGGTGCGGGCGGCCGAATTCCCGGGTGGCGACAAGCGCTCCGGTATCGAGCCCCGGGCTCATGAAGAAGCAGCTCGCACCCGCACTGCCCCTGAGCAGCAGCGACCACAGCAGGCCATCGGAGCCGCGTACCTGCGGCAACAGACCGGGATGTATGTGCAGGAAGCGAACGCCCTTCATGTCGAGGATCCCTTTGGGAACGCGTCCGCCGCAGGTGTACAGAAAGGTCTGGCAGGGCTGGTCTCGCAGCAGCTCTTGGCTCAGGGGGTTGAAGAAGTCGAACGCGGGGCAGTGTTCCACGTCGGCGGCGTAGCGGCTATAG
The DNA here is from genome assembly GCA_030066245.1 of Gammaproteobacteria bacterium. Classification (GTDB taxonomy): domain Bacteria; phylum Pseudomonadota; class Gammaproteobacteria; order JAABTG01; family JAABTG01; genus JASJBY01. The sequence goes on along the minus strand of JASJBY010000052.1, from coordinate 8,394 downwards.
TCGGTCGGAGCGGGCCAATCCAGCTCGAAGGCGAACTGCTGCTGTACGCTGGAACAGATCTCCCGAAGATTCGGGTTGCGGAACTGGCGCAGCCAGCGGACGAGAAGCAGGCGGTTTGCGAAGCGTCGACCGAACAGCTTCCTGAGCAGGAGGGTTCCGGTTCCGCTACCGGAGAACCCCGTCACCAGGATTTTTCGTGGTCGCAGGCCGGCGCGATGCATATATTTCAAATAGGCATCCGCGGCGGCGCAACCTTGTTCGGCGATGACGCATAGCTCAAGCGTGGATTCGCGACTGGAGGTCACGGGGCCGCTACCAAAGCGATCCCATCGAGCAGCTCGTCGGCCCAGTCCCTGAGCTCCGAGGGACAGCGCAAGCGCGGACGGGTGAGCTGCCCGTCCAGCATCTTCAGCGCGGCGTTCAGGGCCACCATGTCACTGCATCTTTGTGCGCGCTCGAGGCACAGGCCGCACAACAGTACCGCGTAGGCGGGTCGAACGGGCACCTTGCTGGCCGGTCGGCCCGGGCCGGCGGCGTAGGCCTGATGAAGCTTGCCCGTAAGCTCGACCTTCCTGGCGAGCGCTGCCAGCTGGTCCGACTGCTCGGGGCAGGGGGCAGCTCGGCCGACGGCCACCGTGCTCAGAAAGCGTTCCGTCGCGAAACCGCTCCGGGAGTCAACAGGGGCCGGAAGAGCAGCCTGCAACGCCGCCAACAATGCATCCCTGTTCGCAGCCATCCGGGGTTCACTCCAGACGGCAGTGTCTGGCCAGCTGTCCTGACGCGCCCAGCCGCTGGTACAGGTGATAGTCCTGCAGGGAGTCCAGCTCCAGCCAGCCGCCGTCCACGGGCACAGCCTGAACGTGCCAGCCGGCATCGATTAGGTGTTGAATAAAGCTGGTCATGTACATGTTTGCGAAGTCCTTGCCGTCGTAGAACGCATGTCGGTCCAAGGCTTCGTATGTATGCACGAGAGGCTGCACATGGTCCGCCCGGACCTTGATGAGGCCAATGTACTGGGCCTGAATCTCCGCGTAGGCGCGCGGTTTCCTGCCCAATTCCAGGAGCCGGTCGCCGGGGCCGAGCTTCAGGGTCTCTGCATCCTGGAGGGGCTCGGGGAAACGCCTGGCCCAGTACTCCCGCCAGCTTCGATCAACAATCACGGCGAGCGGATCCCGACAATGCAACAAGCGCTGCAGCACGCCAGGTTCGTAGACGATGTCGCCGTAGGCTATCACCAGATCCTGGTCGGTTCCCATGGCGGCTCGGGCGCAGAAGAGCGTCTCCACCATGTTCGTGCGGGCGTAGCGCGGGTTCACGATAACGGTGTGGCCGAGTGCCTCTATCATCTCGGACCGGTAGCCTGCGACGACCACGGGATCAACAATGCCGAGCCGTGCGAGCACCTCCACCTGTCGCTCGAGAAGGCTTCGGCCCGCCAGCTCCACCAGACACTTGGGTCGGTCGTCGGTCAGCGGCCGTAACCGGGAGCCCTGTCCAGCTGCCAGTATCAGCGCCCGGGTCATCAGCTCTCTCCGAGTAGACCGAGCAAGAAGCGTTTGTCGGAGTTCCTGAACGGTTCCTCGCGCTCGGGGTGCCACATCACTCCGAACATGGGGAGATCCTGGTGCCGGAAGGCCTCCACCGCCCCGTCCTCGGACCAGGCGAATGCCTTGAGGTCCCGGGCCAGGTCCGCCGGCTGTGCGGCGAAGGCATGATAGCTGTTGACGGTGTCTGTTTCCTGCAAGGCGGCCGGGGCCTCGGTTGAGAAGCGTAATCGATGCTGGGTTGCCACATGGCCGGAAACGCGGCGCAGGCGCCCGCCCAAGAAAGTGTTAATGAACTGGGCGCCGCGGCACACGCCCAGGACGGGCATGGCAGAGCGCAGGGCGTGGCGAAGCCATGCGCTCTCCGCGTCGTCGCGGTCCTTTGCCTCGCCGATATCGTTGCCCCCCGTGAGCAGCAACGCGTCTAGCGCGAGTTCCTGGAGGCAAGCCGCAGAGAACGAGGCGGCGTTGGGCAGTGGGATGGGCAGACAGCCGGTGCTGATGAGCAACTCGGTCCAGCGTTGGTCCAGACAGTCCCGGCGTTCCCCGTAATCACGGTCCAGCGACACCCGTTGCGTGAGGCCGACACGTTTCAACGCACCACCCTCACCTTCTTCGCATTGCAGTCCAGGTCGATTATTCGCGCGTGGCACAGGCCGCTGTAAGCCTGCTCCCCCACGCCGATGGCCGCTGCCAGATTCAGCTCCGCGGCACGAATCGCCATATGGGAGTTTGCCCCCCCGTACATGGTGACCAGGCCCGCGATGCCATGCCCGAACAGCCAGTCGTAACCAGGATCGGCCTGGGGTATCAGGACGATTTTGCCGGCCAGCTTGTCACCCTGTCGCCCGTCGCCCAGAACGGCGGTATCGGCGATGACATGCAGGCGGCTCACGAAATTGGGCTGTGTTGGCGGTCGCTCGAAAGCAAACAAGTCGGCCTGGTCGAAAATCAACGGTGGCAGCTCCACAGCCTGTGTCAGACTGTGCCAGCGGCGGCCGTCCTCGGCAAGGCGAGACAGCCACGCCCTCTGATCGCGGGGGACGAGTCCCTTGTGGACGCGGAAATAGTCCTCCACGGAGACATAGGAAACCTCATCCGCGTCGAGGCCGAGGTCGGCGCCGAACTCCTTCAGGGCGTCTAGCGCCTGACTGAGCGCCTTGCTGAACACAAACTTGAGGTACTCCCGACCTTCGATTGCAGCTCGCAAGAAATCTTCGAACGCCGCGACATCCGCGGCCAGGCCGACCGCCGGAAGTGACCCTTCGAGGCGGGCGCGGCTGGCAGGCGACCACACGGCATCGGCTGGGCTCTCCGACTTGGATGCAGACCGTCGTGTGCTCGGGCGCAGGTATTTTTCGGGCTGGTCGGCGTAGGTCTCGGCGGTGATTTCGTAAGTTCCCGGGCGCAGGTGTCCGTAGCGTTGAACGAAGCCGCTCCACTCGAGGAGTCCTGCGGCCACCTTGGCGCCGTCAGACTCGAAGCGGCGCGTCACCGTATGTAAAGTCGAAAAGAAAGCTTCCCGCTCCGAGGCATCTAAGAGGCCTCTGGTGACTGCGGAGCGTAGGAGCGTGGCCGCGACGAAGCCGGCTCGGGCAACATGGGCGAAAGGCAGCATGCCGAAGCGCTTGCAGTCCTCGATCAGCAGATAGGCACGCTCGAGTGGTGCCAGATCGGCAGCGAGTATGCGCGCAAGCCGTGTGTGCAGCGACTCGATAACGCCTACGTCTCGAGCCACGCGTTGGGCGCCGTCGCGGGTTATTCGACGCAACGCCTCGCGCAGGCCATCGATCTGGGACCGCGAGAAACCCGCGGGGCGCAAGCGCGCTTCAGCTTGCTCCTCGAAGTCAAAGCTGAGGCAGGTGAAGGCGATGTCGAACTCCACCTTGTCGTGCAGCTGTGGCTGTTGCCGAAGTCGGTCAAGATAGTGATTGACCAGCTGTGCAGCAGTCTCGTCGGGCAACTCGGCCGGCACGAAAGAATTGAAGCTTGCGCGGATATCGATGTAGGGATGACCCGCGAAGCTTACGATGAGCGGCTGAGGGCGAACGTCACGGTAGCCGTACTCGGCACGCTGGACAGCCCATGTCTCATCGGTCACCAGGTGTCGGTACAGGCTGAAGGCCAGGGTGCGTGGCTTGGTGCCGATGATCTCGGCCGGATTCCAGTCCGGCATGACACCATAGCAGGCCCGTTCACCGAAGACGAAGGGCTTGGCCCTGTCGTTGGCCTTGTACAACTGTGTTGCCGTGCGCAAGGCAGCGGTGATGTCCTGGTCGGACACCTCATGAAAGGCGTGGTCAACGGCGATGGGGCGAAGCTGAAAGAGATGGAGTTGATCTCCCCGGTCCAGGGCAAACTCCACGTCCAGCAGGTCGTGGTCCACAAGCTCCTCGAGTTCGCGTACGGCGGCGAGAGCCCTTGCCGCTCTGGGGTCGAGTGCCGCTGCGGCATCGGGCTGGTTGCGGTGCACGAACAGGGTTCGCAGGTGCTTGCCGCGACCGCTGGTTACGCTTTCCGTGCTGGCGGTGACGTCATCGTAGTTGAGGACGTAGTATGGCGCCCCGAACTCGAGTGAACGCGTGAACACCACACCGCAGGCAACGACGTCGGTTAGCATCTGCTGTATCAGCACCTGATGGCTTTCCTCGGAATCGCCATAGGAGCCGATCACCGAGCCGATGGCTGCGGCGAGCTGCTGTCGGTCAGAGGCTGGAACTCCCAGCTCGCTGCCGAAGTTTCCGGCGCCGGAGCTGCTCCAGCCGTCCTCCGAGAGGGCGCTGCTGCGCACCACCAGCATGACCGAGCCAAATGTCTGCTGGATGCGGTCGAGCTGTATGTCTGCACAGCTTCTCCAGTCGCGAACCGTGAAACGCACCTGCTCGCCGATAAGGCTCTGCTTTACCAGTGGGCGGAGCCGCTCCAGGGTCTCCGCCTTGGTGCCGAACACGAACCGCGCCAGATCCCGGGGTGCGTTCAGTTCGGCCCATTGTCCCGCCACGTCGATGGCTCGAATCGACAAGCCTTGCGCCCTGAAGTGGTTCAACAGAGCGGGAATGCTGTCACCAGGCCGGCGGGTGCGATCCCCGCTGCGCAGGTCCTTAAGCACCGACAGGGCGCTTCCGCTCAGCTTCATCAGGCCGACGAACTCACCGGCTGCCTGCCCCCCAGGCATGTGGGTGTTCACAGCCCGCACTTGGTCGCCGTCCAGGCTCACTTTCTCGGCTGCCAGGAGATCGCCCTGGGAGCGTCCCGCATAGCGTGTCTGCCAGCTGCCGTCGACGGCGATGACCACGTCACCGGCGGTGTCGGCCAGACGACTGACGGATGCCGCTCGAAACACCGTGTCGGCGTAACAGACGTAGGCGGCACCCTGTTCAGGCAGGGGTGCCAGCAGAAGGGACGTCAAGGTACCCGTGTCGCGCCAACGGGGGTTCACGGCGAAAGCGATATCGGGGTACTGACGCACGATGTCGTCGATGCGGTAGCCGCCGATGAACTGGAAGCGTGGCTTCCCCAGCTGCCGGAACGCATCCATGGTCCAGTCCAGGATCCTTCGGCGGCCGCCCGTTTCGATCAGCGCGGATGGGCGATGACCGCGGTAAGGCCGTCCGGCGCCGAGAATGATGACAGCTGGACCGTTCATGCGCTGAGTCCCGCTCGCCAGCGGGAGGGTTGTGACGACCGGCTGCAGCCAGGGCTGGAGAGGGGCGGACGGGTCATGAAGGCGAGATACCCGTCATGCGTCGGTGAGCTCGCAGCGGCCGTTGCGCAATCGATACCGATCACCGGTATGTGGGCAGGTGGCGTCGGCGTCGCCGACAAGGGGCAAGGGTAGTCGCTCGCCGAATCGGCTCATCCATCCTGCCTGGCGAGCGGGAACGCCCAGCATCAGGGCGAAGGCGGGCACGTCCCCGGTGACCACCGCGCCGGCGCCGACAAAGGCGTATTCGCCCACCGTGAATCCACACACGAGAGTGCAGTTCGCCCCCAGGGATGCCCCCCTTCTGACCAGCGTTCTTCTATATTCCCGCTTGCGGGGAAACGCTGAGCGGGGATTGAGCACGTTGGTGAAGACCATGCTGGGTCCGCAGAAGACGTCATCTTCGAGGACCACCGCATCGTATACCGAAACGTTGTTCTGTATCCGCACGTTGTTTCCGATGGTGACGTCGTTGCCCACGTACACGTTTTGTCCCAGAGAGCAGGAGCGGCCGATCACGGCCGAACCGCAGATGTGCACCCAGTGCCAGATGCGTGTGCCCGCGCCGATTTTGGCTCCCTCGTCGATGATGGCAGTGGGATGGGCGGAGTAGCTCATCGGCACCTTCGCTTCCTTCGATTAGCACCGTCGGGAAGACCGTCCTGGCGCGAGCGGGCCTTCCCTGTTTGCGGTGGTTCGCGTCAGGGCGGCGGAGCGGCCCGGCCAGCCCGACCGGGGGCCGCGCCGTCGCGAACCGACGACCTGCTGTGTTCGCAATTGGTGGATGTGGCGCTAGGCCTGCGCAGGCGTGGCAACGTGCGCCCCCACGGTTCTCTGCAACGCGCGGTAAACATGGTCCGTTCCGGCGACGATGTTGCCGGAGTCCAGGAAGTGGTCTGTACCCTGGAAGTCGCCTACGAAGCCCCCGGCCTCTCTGATGAGCAGCGCACCGGCGGCCATGTCCCAGGGTTTAAGTCCGAACTCCCAGAAGCCGTCCAGGCGTCCGCAGGCCACATAGGCCAAGTCTATGGCAGCCGAGCCGGCGCGACGTATGCCGGACGTTCGGGTCAGCAGATCCTGGAAGATGCGCAGATACACCCTCAGGTTTTCCAGGTCCCTGAACGGAAAGCCGGTACCCAGCAATGCATCACCCAACGAACGGCAGCGACTGACGCGTATGCGGCGGTCGTTCATCTGCGCTCCGCTTCCCTGGCTGGCGGAGAAGATTTCCTGGCGCAGCGGATCGTAGACGACCGCGTGCTGCAGGCGTCCCCGGTAGCTCACGGCGATGGATACCGAAAAGACCGGAAAGCCGTGAAGAAAGTTGGTGGTTCCGTCCAAGGGATCGATGACCCACTGGTACTCAGAATCGCCCTGCGCGCCGCTCTCTTCTGCGAGTATGCTGTGGTGTGGGTACGCTTTATGAATGGTCTGGATGACGGCAGCCTCGGCCTGCCGGTCCACCTCCGAGACAAAATCGTTGTGGCCTTTTCGTGCGGCGTCCGATGCGCTGATCCGACCCAGATTGCGCACGATGATGGCGCCGGCCTGACGGGCTGCACGCACGGCGATGTTGACCAGCGGATGCATGGATGGCCTCTGCGGGCGAGACTTGGAAGCTCTCCATTGTATTGGGCGCCGCCCACCTGGGAAACAGTTTCTGCGCCGGGTGGCATCAGTTAGAGTTTCAGGCATGGCTACCGCTGTCTGCGAGAGCATCAAAATCGTCCTGGTCGAGCCGACTCATCCTGGTAATATCGGCGCCGCTGCACGTGCCTTGAAGACCATGGGCCTGTCGCATCTCTGCCTTGTCGCGCCGAAGAACTATCCCAGCGCCGAGGCGACGGCACGTGCCTCCGGGGCCGATGACGTTCTGCATGCGGCGGAGGTGGTTTCCGTCTATGCGGATGCGCTGCAGGACTGCACTCTGGTGGTCGGCACCAGCGCCCGGCGGCGCAGCCTTGCCTGGCCGGAACTCGATCCCGCTGAATGTGCCGAGAGGTTGGTCGAGGCGGCTGCCTCCAGTCCGGTCGCGCTGGTTTTCGGTCGCGAGCACTCAGGGCTGACCAATCGGGAGCTGGACCACTGCCAGTACCTTGTGCGTATACCCGCGAATCCGGCATACAGCTCCCTGAACCTGGGCGCGGCCGTCCAGGTGCTTGCCTACGAGCTGCACAAGGCGGCCCTGGAAACGGGCGGCGGGGCCGCAGCGGCGCTCACGGACCGTGACAGGCCCGCTACCGCGGCGGAGATGGCGGGGCTCATGGGGCATCTGCAGGACGTTGCCACGCAGGTCGGATTCCTGCATCCGGCGCATCCCCGGCTGCTCATGCGACGCCTCCGCAGGCTGGTCCACCGCTCGCAGCCCGACCGTACCGAGATCAACATACTGCGTGGTTTTCTGAAGGCCGTACAGCGGGCTACGGACGGCCGTGGCGGGGACTAGCCTCTGGCGTTCAGCGTCGTGCTCCGCTCCTTGACCCTAGCTGCGGCCGCCGGCAGGCCGTCGAGGAGCACGGCGTTGCCCTGCAGGCTCAGGCGGCCTTCCGCAAACCAACGTATCGCCTGTGGGTAGATCCGGTGCTCTTGTTCCAGCACACGAGCTGCGAGCACCTCTGCTGTGTCACCATCCAGCACCGGCACCTTGGCCTGGATGATGAGCGGCCCACCGTCCACCTCCTCGGTCACAAAATGGACGCTGGCGCCGTGTTCGCGAACCCCGGCCTCGAGTGCTCTTTCATGGGTGTCGAGGCCTGGAAACGCTGGCAGCAGCGAGGGGTGGATGTTCAGCATGCGCCCCTCGTAGTGCTTGACGAAGGCGGGCGAGAGGATGCGCATGAAGCCGGCAAGCACGACCAGCGCCGGCTCGAAGCTGTCGATTAGGGACTGCAGGGCTTGGTCGTAGTCGGCGCGGCTGCCGAATTGCCGGTGGTCCAACACCCGCACTTCAATACCCGCTTCGGTGGCTTTCGCCAGGCCGCCTGCCTCGGCTCGGTTGCTGATGACGGCACGGATGTCCACCGGTAAGTCGCGCTGCGACCCGCGGATGATGGCGTGCAGATTGCTGCCCCGGCCGGATATCAGAACCACCAGAGGCAGCCGCTCGGTCATCACACCAGCACAACTTCCGAGACGTCGGCCTCGCCT
>JASJBY010000051.1 GCA_030066245.1 Gammaproteobacteria bacterium | reverse complement strand
TCAGCGGCCTTCCCCGAATCTCAGGCGGGTCGGCTTCTGCATTGCCCTTTTCGAGGCCTGCTCAGCGTTCACTACTCGTTACGGCCTGCATGCTCGCCAAGTCACTAAAATGACCCTCTACACCGAAGGCTTCGGCCGTTTCGTTGCCTCCACGGCCGCTCCGATTGCTACCGGCTGGAGCGATAGTTGCCGGGTGGGAATCTCACCCACTGAGAGAGCGCGCCTTTTCACGGCGCACTGAGAAATCCGGGCTAGATTGGCTCCCGTTGCTCGAATTCGCTGTTGCTGTCCACGCGGAAGGGGTTGACGTGCCTGTAGGAAGCCATCGCTGCTTCGATTTCCGTTTCTTCGAGCCCGCTCAGCCGCGCCGAGTCCTTATCCAGAAACAGGCCCATGGCGATGGCCGACCGGCGCTCGTCTGCGTCATCCGAATACTTACCCACCATGGCCGAGCTCCACGAGTACCAGGGGCGATAGCGCATCGCTCTCCGGGACCAGTCCAAGAGTCTTTCCCTGTAAACAGGCTTCTGTGTCAGCTCGTAGAGCAGCTCGCCTATTTCCGCGTACTGGTAGTCGGTGTACAGGGGACGCGATTCCGTGTACGGCCTCTGGTAAAGAGCCAGGTCCAAATGCCGTTTTGCACTTTCCACATCGTTCCCGAACTCGGCGAGCACGGCCCTGGCAAGATGGTAGTCGAAGCCCTGGCGATCTCGTTTGTACTCGGCAAGCAGTTGCTCGATGTCTGAGCTGTCTCCCATGCGCACCGACGAGTACGCGTAGTAGGGAAGGAGATACCCGAAGCGCTTGCTGGCGGTGTCATAGAGGCTGGCCGCCTCCTGGAGAAGACGCGCGGCTTCGGCATGATTTCCCAGCCGGAGTTGCCGATACGCTGCGGCGAGGCGGTTTACGTCGAACTTGGAGAGTAGCCGCCCGACGCTCGATTTCACCTCGGGCGCCAGCCCCCGGAGCTCTGGCAGGTTGCCGTTCTGAGCGGCGAGGATGGCCTGCTCTTCCGTGTTCGAGGACCTCGGGCAGCATCGAATGGAAGACCTCGACAGGCGGATTGACGTCTGAGAAGGCGATCCCCGAGAAACGCTTTCTCCCAGGTCCCGGAGGTAAGTCCTTCACCGGCAGCTCGTTGACGCTCAGCTCCTGGACCGTCAATTCCATCACGCTCTGGCGGTTGTGGCAAACTTGGCCCCAGATAATTCGCTCGACATCGAGCTTTCTCGCCACCTCAACCACGACGAATGGATCATACTGCCGGGCGCCTTCACCAAGCGCACGGGAAAGCAGATAAGGATCGGGCAGCCTCTTTCCATACCTGTCGCCGATCGCGTACGACCGCTCCGCTGTCATGAGGGACCGTGTTGCTCGATCAAGAGCGTATTCGTCCACCTGAAAGGGTACGACCATCAGGTCGTAGGTACCTTTCAACAGGAGCTTCAAGTATTGCTCTTTCTCATGGGCCCTCCACTGCGACTCCGGTCGCGGATAGGCCGAAGGAAGGTTGCGCGCAAGTGACAGGTCGCTGAACTGCTCTACCGCAACCCTATCTAACTGCTTCGAGATAGCCAACATTTGCCACCCAGCAACCGGCGGAAGTCTGGTGGCGCCCCGTACCTGTGGTGTCTTCACAACCGTTCCACATCGCTGGCTCACTATCCAGCTCACACCTCGAACAGCGCCAGCCAGGCTCTGTACGCCGCCTCCTCCCTTTCACTGAGCTTCTTGTACCTCTCCGGCTCCGATTCTCGGAGTTTCCATCGTCGCGACGTATGCGGATACTCGGCAGCACAAAGCAGATCTCTGTAGTCCGTGCAGGCCAGCTGTATGAACGCGTCGAGCTTCGCCGGCTCCTCGTATGCCAGGCGCAGGATCCCCAGCCTCACCCTCGACACTTCTCTCTGGAAGGACTCGCGCCCGTACGAAGTCAGTCTTGACTCGACGGCATGTCGCTCAGTCTTGTCCGGATACATGCTCTCCAGCACCACCGGCAGATATCTGTCGTAATCTATGTCCATGGGTCATGGCTCGGGGCCTGTCCCGCAGGACAGGCCAGCATCAAATTCACCTCAGGCCGCCTCACGCCCGCCGCCTGCGGAACCAGAGCACCAGCGAGATAACCAGACCCAATAGCAACAGCACCACGGCCGCCGGAACAAGGAAGAAATAAAATGCCCACCCTGCTTGAACAAAGGCTTCCGCGCGAACGACGAAGGCCATGAAAATCGGGAAGAGGTTTATTCCCACCGCCAGCACGACAGAAACAACCAAAGGAGTCCATGTTCTCATCTACCGGACGCCCCTCTCTCTACACCACTTTCTGGCGTCTCAGCCTCGCCCTAGCCTCAACACCTTGGGATCTCGCATCTTTCTGTCCTCATCCAAGCCCGCCTCCGACCAGCGGCTTGTAGCCCTCCCTTACCCCTCCGGCCACGCCCAATCCACGAACTCCTCGGACTCCAACCGTGTCGCTGTCTCCCACAACAAGCGGAGCGGAAACTTCCCGTTCTTATTGAGCTTCACTTCCGCACAAGCACATAGCAACGCGGGATGGACATGAAACGTATCCCCGGATTCCTGTCCCTTTCTTGACCATCTCTCGAACTCTTCTCGCTCCAGAATCGCCACAGCGGCCCGGAAACGAGCCACGAAGCCCTGGGCAAAACGGTCGTTGTTTGGGAACAGCATTCGGGCAGTATCCAGAACCCGGCCCAAAGGCGACTTCTCATCCTCCTCGCCCGACCCTCCTTCGTCAGCGCCCAAGACCGCGAAGAAACCACGCGCAAACTCGTTCCGCGGGATTGACGAGACAGTTCTGTTAGAGGCCATACCTGGGATTCAAGCGCGGCGATTCTGAAAGCTCGGTCGACGTCTCTCTCTACCCGAAATGAGCGTTCGGCTACCCTGAACCGACAGACTGCTGAAACTCCACCGGATTCCAGTAATCGACAATCGTCTTGATCCTGCTCCCATCGAATGTGACCATGGAGCACGCTCGAACGCTGAACCGTCTCCCAGTCGCCGGAAACCCGGGGAAATTTCCCGAGTGGGTTCCGCTCATCGTCCACGCCGCAGCCGCCATACCGGCTCCCACGACCACTTGGGTCGGTCCTACCTGAAAGTCCGGTGAACCCGCAAAGGTGAGATCCACAAAAGACCGAATTTCCTTCAGGCCCTCAAATTTGACGGCAAAGCCCAGGTCTTCGAAAGATGATGCGTCCGAAAAAAAGCTCATCACGGCATCTGCATCCTGTCGAGACCAGGCTTTGAAATAGTCACGCAGATGTCTTTCGAAATCCAATCTCATTTTGGTCCGTGGCTCCGGCTCTGTGGGACAACATTCCCCATGAGCGGCGGCGTCCGAGCAGCGCTCCGGGGAACCAAGACTCCCCTCCACAGGGCATAGGCTACGTCTTGCCGATGAACTCCAACGCCCGGTACAGAGAGCCCACAGAAGAGAACTCCCCTTCAGCAAATTGCTTCCTTACCCGGCCCATCGGGAACGCAGTAGAACCATTCGGAAGCCGAACGCCCAAGCCGCCCTCGGTCATCGTCCACTCTCCTCCGTAGCGCTCCAGAATACACTTGCCGAAGAAAGAACCGAGTTCGGCGATCTGCTCCTCCGTCAGCTCCCGCACCTCAGAAACCCTCAGGACCTCGATATGGGATTCAAGCCAGTCCACCCCTCCGGCATCGTAGCCAGATTCTTCAACCTCCTGGCGCGCCTTCCTAAGAGCGGAGGCTGCCAACTCATCGATCAACTGCGCGTATTCTGCATCCATCTGTCTACGTATCCCATCTTTCTACAGCCATGGGGTCAGGCTTTGCTTCATGGGTTTTCAATCTTGGCCCTTACCTGTGCGACTTCCCGTTCAAGCTCCGCGTCCTCATCCATACGTCGCTCAAACCTCGTGGCGGCGGCACTCAGACTGGAAATATCCCGTCCAAGCCGATTGGCCAGCTCTTGAAGCGATAGCTCCGGCCGCTGTCGTACCAACCAGGCGAGGAGCGCCCTCGCGTTGGATGCCGGACGTCTCTTGCCCGGTGCCGCCAGGTCCTGCTCGCTGACACCCACCTCGGCGCACACCACGTCGAGAACCTCCTCCAGGGCCACGGGCCGGCTCTCCCGCCGTCCCGCCCTCGCCATCGCGACTTCCGCAAATCGGTCGTCGCCAAGTATGGCCCCCGGTCCGCTCCCCCGATGAAACTCGGCCCTGTGGCCTTCTCCGACCCCTTCGGCCACGAAACGCGCATACCGCTCCCGAGCCCGCGCCGGACGTTTCGCGAACTGCGACAATACCCAACGGGTCTCCAGCCAGCCAAGACGCTCTTGGCCGAGGTACGCTCGATGTCCGCTCCACCGGTAACGCTCCGCCTTCTTCACCAGCCCGGCGCGGACCGGATTCAGGTGAATATAGCGCACCAGCTCCAGCAAGTAGCTCTCCGCGTCCACCAGCAACGCCTGGTATCGCCCCTGGAAAAGATGACCAACTCTCCCGTGCCGGCGATTGAACTCCTGTGTGTAGCGAAACCCCAAGTGCTGCATGATGCGTGACAGCGAAACCTCACCTACTTGTGCCGCCAGATGAATGTGGTTGCCCATCAGGCAGAATCCATGCAAGCGGTAACCAAAGCGAGTCACCCCCTGACCGAGCAGCTCGTAGAAACTCTCCCGATCCTCGTTATCGTTGAAAACCGCTTGTCGCGCATTGCCCCGCAGCATCACATGATACGCCGCGCCAGGGTAGTGAACTCTCGGTTTCCGTGCCACGAAAGAAGCTTAGCCTGCCAATCGCTATTTACAAAGCCTGACCCCTTCGCCGACCCCCTCCGCTGGTTGTTGGGCGGGTAAACGCTGTTGAATCTCTTCGCCGATTTGCACTTGCCGACCTGCTGGTTACTCGGGCTCCGTTCGGGTCCCCCTCACCCTAACCCTCTCCCCCCGAACATAGGGGGAGAGGGAACGTCAACCATTTACGGCGTGTACAGGACGGTTGGTTTCGCCTTTCCAGCGCGATTGGAGAGCAAAACGGGTGTTTTCGTTGAGCATCTCCGGTAGGCAAAGCAGAATGTGCTATTCCGCGCTCTCGCGCGGGCGCAAATGGGGAAAGAGCAGCACGTCGCGGATGGACGGGGAATCGGTGAGCAGCATAACGAGGCGGTCGATGCCGATGCCTTCGCCGGCGGTGGGCGGCAGGCCGTGCTCCAGTGCGACGATGTAATCGGCATCGTAGTACATGGCTTCCTGGTCGCCCGCCTCCCTCTCTTTGACCTGCTCCTGGAATCGTTCCGCCTGATCCTCGGCGTCGTTCAGCTCGGAGAAGCCGTTGGCGATCTCCCGACCGGCCACGAAGAACTCGAAGCGGTCGGTCACGAAGGCGTCGTCATCGTTGCGGCGCGCCAAGGGCGAGACCTCGGTCGGGAACGCCGTGATAAAGGTGGGATCCTTGAGTCGGTCTTCGACAGTTTTCTCGAAGATTTCAATCTGTACCTTTCCAAGACCGAAAGTATCCTTGAGCGGTATCTCCAATCGCTCGGCAACCTGACGCGCTCTGGGCAAATCCTCCAGGTCGGCAGCGGAGATTTCCGGGTTGTAGTGCAGGATGGACTCCTTCACGGTCATGCGGGCAAAGGGCTTGCCGAAGTCGTACACGTCACTCTGGTAGGTGATCTGGCTATTACCCAGCACATCGGTCGCCAGACCGCGGACCATTGCTTCGGTCAAGTCCATCAGATCGTGATAATCCGCATAAGCCTGATAGAACTCAAGCATGGTGAATTCGGGGTTGTGCTGAGTGGAAATGCCCTCGTTGCGGAAGTTGCGGTTGATCTCGAAGACCCGCTCCATGCCTCCAACAACCAGCCGTTTGAGATAGAGCTCCGGGGCAATGCGCAGGTAAAGATCCATCCCCAGGGCGTTGTGGTGAGTGATAAAAGGCCGCGCAACCGCACCGCCCGGAATAGGCTGCATCATGGGCGTCTCTACTTCCAGATAGTCGCGGTCGGTGAGGAAACGCCGGATGTAATCCACGATGCGGGAGCGCACCCGGAAGGTGTCCCGACTGGCTTCGTTGGTTATCAGGTCCAGATAGCGCTGGCGATATCGGGTCTCCTGGTCCGCGAGGCCGTGGAATTTCTCGGGAAGCGGGCGCAGGGACTTGGTAAGCAGGCGGATGGCATCGACCTTGACGGACAGCTCGCCGGTCTTGGTTTTAAACAGAACGCCTTCGGCACCCACTATATCGCCGATGTCCCATTTCTTGAACTCGGCGTACACGCCCTCGGGCAAGTCGTCCCGGCGGACGTAGAGCTGCAGACGCCCGGACATGTCCTGCATGTGGGCGAAGCTTGCTTTACCCATGACCCGGCGGGTCATGAGCCGCCCACCCACCTTCACCCGTATGCCATCGGCTTGCAGCTGCTCGCCGTCGTGGTCGTCGTAACGGGCATGCAGCGGCGCGGCCAGCGCATCCCTGCGGAAATCATTGGGAAAAGCGTTGCCGGCTTCCCGCAGGGCCGCAAGCTTGGCCTTGCGTTGGGCGATCTGGTCGTGCTGGTCGATTTCTTGGGACATGGGCGGTGGGCTTCGCTGCTGCATTATGAGGTCGTTACTTGCGGCGGCTTAAGAGAGCTGGGTGGATGAGCGGTAAATGGTAGGCGGTAGATGGTAGATAGGAGATGGTAGGCGCAAGGATGGCTTGCTCGTATGTCCACCTCGTGGGCTGTCGGCTCGAATTGCGTTGATTGCTCCTTGCAGCATTCTCGCCAACCGTTCAGCCTTCGCTGACAACTCATCGTACTGAATCTCATATCCCAGATCGCGGCACAGAAGAAAATAGTAACGCAGTTCCTCGAGCGATGCCTCGGAGATGTTATAGAAGCGAATCTTCTCAGCAACACCTCGCCGCTTGAAGCCTTCCGCAATGTTCGCCGGTATCGATACCGCAGCACGTCGCATCTGTGAAATCAGGCCAAACCTCTCCGAATCCGGTAGCCCTGATACCAGCTCATAAGTTTCCAGCACCAAAGTGTGGGCTTCGCGCCAGACCTCTAGCTGCTCAACCCTTTGCATCCTCAATGACACACCATCCGTGTCATAGCAGCCAAAGCCTAGGCCGCCATTCTCCTTCTACTCCCTATCTACCATCTACCATCTACCGTCTCCAACTCAAAGCTCCTTCCTGAGTCACCCAGTCACCGTCAACCGAATCACCGTTCCTCCGCCGTCAGACCCCCGCCTTCAGGCTGGCTTCGATAAACTGGTCCAGGTCACCGTCTAGCACGGCCTGGGTGTTGCCGGTCTCGACGCTGGTACGCAGGTCTTTGATGCGGGACTGGTCCAGGACGTACGAGCGAATCTGACTGCCCCAGCCTATGTCGGACTTGGTTTCCTCGACGGCCTGCTGCGCCGCCCGCTGTTTCTGCTCTTCGAGCTCGTAGAGCTTGGCTTTCAGCTGCTTCATGGCGGTCGCCTTGTTCTTGTGCTGGGAGCGATCGTTCTGGCATTGCACCACGATGCCGGTTGGCAGGTGGGTTATACGCACAGCCGACTCGGTGCGGTTGACGTGCTGGCCGCCGGCACCGCTGGCGCGGTAGACGTCAATGCGCAGCTCGTCGGGGTTGATGTCGACGGCGATATCGTCATCCAGCTCCGGGGAAACAAACACTGCCGCGAAGGAGGTATGTCGCCGATTGCCAGAATCGAACGGCGACTTTCGCACCAGGCGATGCACGCCGGTCTCGGTCCGCAGCCATCCGAAAGCGAACTCTCCTTCGAAACGCACGGCGGCACTCTTGATCCCCGCCACTTCACCGGGCGAGACCTCGATCAGATCGGTCTTGAAACCGCGCCGCTCCCCCCAGCGCAGGTACATGCGCAACAGCATCTCGGCCCAGTCCTGGGCCTCGGTGCCGCCCGATCCCGATTGAATGTCAAGGAACGCGTTCTTGGGATCCGTCTCGCCGGCGAACATGCGGCGAAACTCCAGCTCAGCGAGTTGCTCTTCCAGGCGGTCCAGGTCATTGACCACGGCGGCGACGGTTTCCTCGTCGCCTTCTTCGCGGGCCATCTCGAGAAGCTGGCGGGCCTCCTCCAGGTTCTGGTTCAGACTGCCGAGGGTCTCGACCACCTGCTCCAGCCGCGCCCGCTCGCGTCCCAGGTCCTGGGCGCGCCCGGGATCGTTCCAGACATCAGGCGCCTCCAGCTCCCGCGTTACCTCGTCGAGCCGCTCCTGCTTGCGGTCGAAGTCAAAGGTACCCCCTAAGGGCCTGGTTGCGCCCTTGCATGTCCTTGATGCGACTGACGATGAGATTGACTTCCAGCATGCTGCGACCACCCGCCGAGAGGATTGGGAAGCGGGAAATGGTACTACATCGTAGGTCGTAGGTCGTAGGTCGTAGGTCGTAGGTCGTAGCAGAGGGGTATGGTGGCCCCTCCAGGCTGTCAAGCTCCGAAATAAGGTCGAGGAGCCCAGCGCCGTACCAACCTCGCCGACTTTCGCTCTCCCGATTCCGCGCCTTTCCCCCGACCTGCTACCTACTACCTACCATCTACGACCTACCATCAAGGGGCTCCACATGCTCCACCACGAGCTGCACATTGCGGCGTCCCTGATATTCGTTCACGTCCAGGCGGTAGGCCAGCAACACCCGCGTGACTTCGTTTGGCCAGTCTTCGTCCACGGTGTTGAAGGCAATGGCATCGGCGATGCGGCGGGAGTCGGGCAGGCGGAGGACCATCTTCAGGTGGCGTTCGCTGACGATACGCCGGCTGACTAGCTCGAAAGTGCCGTCGAACAACGGCTCCGGAAACGCCTGTCCCCAGGGCCCCGCCGAACGCAGAGCCTCCGCCGGGCCGAGAGCGATCTCTTCCTCCTGAAGCTCGCCGTCGGTGAGCAGGACGCCCTGCAGATCCTCCTCGCGCAGCTGCTGTCGAACCTCGTGGTCGAAAGCCCGCACGAACGTATCGTACCTGTCCCGATCGAGACTCAAACCGGCGGCCATGGCGTGGCCGCCGAATCGGTTCAACAAACCCGGGTTTCGTGTGGCCACGGCATGCAGGGCATCGCGGATGTGCAGCCCGGGTACGGAACGGGCCGAGCCCTTGAGCTCGGCACCGTCCGCCGCCGGCGCAAAGGCGATGACCGGGCGGTGATAGCAGTCTTTGATTCGAGAAGCCAGAATGCCGACCACGCCCTGGTGCCAGGCCTCGTCGAACAGACAAAGTCCCAAGGGCAAGCTGCCGCCCTGGGTCGGCGGCAGTCCCTGGAGAATCTCCAGTGCCTGGCGCTGCATGTCCTGCTCCACGCGGCGTCGCTCCTGGTTCAGGCTGTCGAGCTCGCGGGCCATTTCCAGCCCCCGCCCCTCATCCTCGCAGAGCAGACACTCTATACCGAGGGACATGTCGGTCAGCCTGCCGGCTGCATTGAGGCGTGGCCCCACGGCAAAACCGAGATCAGCCGAGGTGACCCTGGCGGGGTCACGACCGGCGATTCTCAACAGGGCCGCGATCCCCGGGCAGCTCTGCCCGGCTCGGATGCGCGCCAGGCCCTGAGCCACCAGCGTGCGATTGTTATGGTCGAGAGGCACCACGTCGGCGACCGTACCGAGAGCCACCAGATCGAGCAGTTGCGCGAGATTCGGCTCGGGGATCCCCCGCGCCTCGAACCAGCCTTGCTCCCGCAACCGCGCCCGCAGGGCGGCCATCAGGTAGAAGGCAACGCCCACGCCCGCTAGGTGTTTGCTGGGAAATGCGTCACCCGAGCGATTCGGGTTTACGATGGCATTGGCGTCCGGTAGGTGCTCCCCAGGCAGGTGATGATCCGTGACCAGCACCTGGATGCCTTGGGACCGGGCCGCCGCCACCCCGTCGATGCTGGCAATGCCGTTGTCCACGGTGATGATCAGGTCGGGCGCCTGCTCCGCCGCTACCGCCACGATCTCCGGTGTCAACCCGTAACCGTACTCGAACCGGTTGGGGACCAGGTAGCCCACCCGGCTCGCGCCCAGCATTCGCAGGGCTCTCACCACGAGCGCCGAGCTGGTGGCCCCGTCCGCGTCGAAGTCACCGACCACCAGCACCCGACCCCCGGCAGCGAGCACCGAGACCAACAGCTCCACGGCCGCGTCGATATCGGTCAGACCGCGATAGGGCTGCAGCCGCCGCAGGGAATAATCCAGCTCGGCGGCGCTGGCTACGTCACGCGCCCCGTACACTCTGGCCAGCAGCGGAGACAGGTCCGCCGGAAATTCCGGCTGTGCATCCGGCATCGGCCGACGAACAATGCGTCGGCCGGTTGTGAAAGCTGGTTCGGCATCCGGTTGCCGCACCGCGCTTACCTTCATGGTTCTTCCCCCCTTGTTAAGTATTCCGTGAACGGCTTCCCCCGACGCCACCAACGCACTGTGCCGAGTCGCGTGCAACGTCGCCCAAAACCTCGGTCGTCGACCAGAGTCAGGCTGGTGAAACGCCTGCTTTTCAGCCCCTCCCAGAGGGGCGCCATCCAGCCCCTTTCCAAATGGTCGAGCTGAGCCATCCAGTCCTCCATGTCCCCGTATCGGGCGCTGTTTTCCAGGGTGTCGAACAGCACCAGCTGGCGCCTCCCCACCACATCGCTCTGCAACCAGGCATCCCCGTCGCTGGGACAATCGGCCACCGCGGCACCCGACAGGCGGGCAAGTCCCTGGCCCAGGGGGCTGCCGCTGTAGACACGGTCCCAGCGGCCCTCCTCAGATCCCGGCAGACGACCACCGCCCCAGAACCAGAGGCTGTTGACGGCAGGCTCTCCGCGCTCTTCCCGGGCCTGGTTCAGGGCGCTCCGGTGCAGGGTCATCTGGATCTCGTTCAACAACCGCCGCCAGTCTGCCCCCGCCTCGCCTTCCGGCAACTGAGCATGCACGTCCCGACCGGCGACCTCGAGCAGAGACCGGGTGCGGATGTCAGGTGGCTGCTGAAATCGAAGGTACCAGCGGCTGGGCGTGAAGACCATCAGCTCCCCACCGACCCGCTCCAGCAAGCCCCGCACTTCGCCGGCCAACTGATGGGCCTCTTCGTCGCTCAACGGAAAGGTGCTCGCGTCGAACAGAATGAGTCGGTTCAGGTCGGCGCGCAGATGCACGGGATCAACCCGCAAATACCAGTCTGCTTCCCGTTCACCGCTATCCAGGTAGTAAGTGACGGCGGCCGTCGGCGGGTCCAGCCGCGAGTCCAGGGCAATGCCGAAGAGACCAAATACAGCCGCCTCCAGACCGAGCGCTTTCGTGGCAGGCGCGACTGCGTCAGCCCTGGCCAGGAAGCGTTCCAAGCAGCCCAGACGGAGAAAGGTGGCCAGGCGGTCTGGCTCGACGGGGACCGGCGCCTGACGAAAGCCAGGAACGAAAAGGGTCAGATGCCGCTCGGCCACAGAGGTCGGAACTGCATGCGGGTGGCGGCGGATCGCTCCAGGCAATAGTAGACGATGGAAGGGAGACGGTAGAGCGAGGACAAAACGCGATGCCTCCGGGAATCGGCAAATCGTTGACGGCGCGCCCTTGCGGCGAGACGATAATCCCCAGAGCGTAGGTCGCGGGTCGGGCGGAGGAGACGGTCACACCAAGACGCGCGGTGGTCTTTCGCAGAAGGCCGCCTGACGGCCGTCATGCCATGTTGTCCAGGATGGCCTTGCGCACGGCATCGAGTTCCGAGGGCACCTTGAGCACGGGGGCCGTGCTCTGCTTGATGGCGGTGTCAGGGTCCTTCAGGCCGTGCCCGGTCAGCGTGCAGACCACGCTGCTACCCTCCGGGATCTTGCCGCTCCTGATGTCTCGCAGAGCGCCAGCCAGAGAGGTCGCCGAGGCAGGCTCGCAGAACACGCCTTCGCGCTCGGCGAGCAGTTTCTGGGCTGCCAGAATCTCCTCGTCGCTGAATTCGTCGAACCAGCCCCCGGACTCCTTCACAGCCGCCCAGGCGTAATCCCAGGATTGGGGATGACCGATGCGTATGGCCGTAGCCACGGTTTCGGGACTGTCCACCATGTGTCCGCGCAGGAAAGGGGCGGCGCCGGAAGCCTGATATCCCACCATCTTGGGCCGGTTGCCGACGATGGCGCCTCCGCCGTAGGGACAGTGTCCCTTGCAGAAAGTGCAGGCATCCGTGACATGGTCGCCGGACGCGGAGGAGTACTCGCAGTAGCCTATCCAATGGGCCGTGATGTTGCCGGCGTTGCCTACCGGCAGGCAGTGGTAGTCGGGCGCCCGCTCCAGCTCCTCGATGATCTCGAATGCCGCTGTCTTCTGGCCCTGCAAGCGGTAAGGGTTGATGGAGTTGACGATGGTGACCGGCGCGTGGTCGGCGACCTCCTTGACCAACTGCATGCCGGCATCGAAGTTGCCCTGGATTTGAATCACGACAGCGCCGTGCATCATGGCCTGGGCCAGCTTGCCCATGGCGATCTTGCCTTCCGGAATCAGCACGAAAGCCGTGATTCCGGCTCGCCCGGCGTAAGCGGCGGCCGAGGCCGAAGTATTGCCCGTGGACGCACAGATGATAGCCCGGCTGTCCGCCTCCACTGCCTTGGTGACCGCCACGGTCATGCCCCGATCCTTGAAAGATGCCGTCGGGTTCAAGCCCTCATACTTGACGTAAATGTCCACCTCCTTGTTCAAATCTCGGGGTACGTTGTTGAGGCGGATCAGCGGCGTGTTGCCCTCGCCGAGGCTGATGACACGGGCGTCGTCGTGGATCGGCAATCGGTCTCTGTACTTGTCAATCAGCCCGGTGTAGCGGGGTCGAAATGGCATGGGGAATCCTTGGGAATCGTGACTCGTGATTCGTGAATGGTGAGTTGTGAGCTAGGAATGGTAGCCGGTGGCCCTTTGCGAAAACAGGCAGCTCCCGGCGGCCATTCGGTCGCCTAGGCGTTCAGGTGCTCGACGCGGATCCGCTTGACGCTGCCGGTGATCGACTCCAGATCCTCGATGCGCGCGATGGCTTCGTTCATCTGTCGCTCACTCACCCGATGGGTAAGCAGTATCAGCGGCACGAACTGCACGTCGGGAAGCGGCTCCTTCTGCACCACGGCCTCGATGCTGATGCCACGGTCACCGAGAATGCTGGCCACGTCGGCCAGCACGCCGGGGCGATCGGCTGCCTGGAGGCGCAGATAGTAGGCCGTCTTGACCTCTTCCATGGGAAGCACGCGCAGATCGGTCAAGGCGTCCGGCTGAAATGCCAGGTGCGGCACGCGGTTCTCGGGGTCGCTGGTCAGCGTCCGCACGACATCGACCAGATCCGCAACGACGGCCGACGCCGTCGGTTCCGCGCCGGCGCCCGCCCCGTAATAAAGTGTGGGACCCACGGCGTCCCCTTTGATCAGCACGGCATTCATCACACCGTCGACGTTCGCAATGAGCCGCCGGTACGGAATCAGGGCCGGATGCACGCGCAGCTCCACGCCATCTGCAGTTCGCCGCGCAATGCCCAGATGCTTGATACGGTAGCCCAGCTCCTCGGCGTGGCTGATGTCCTCTTCGGCGATCTGCGAAATGCCCTCGGTGTAAACGCGCTCGAACTGCAGCGGAATACCGAAGGCCGTGGCCGCAAGAATGGTGAGCTTGTGGGCTGCATCCACCCCTTCCACATCGAAGGTGGGGTCCGCCTCCGCGTAGCCCAGGCGCTGTGCCTCGGCAAGCACATCGGCAAAGCCCCGACGTTTCTCGCGCATTTCGCTGAGAATGAAGTTGCCGGTACCGTTGATAATCCCCGCGACCCACTCGATGCGGTTGCCCGAGAGCCCCTCACGCACCGCCTTGATTACCGGGATGCCTCCCGCCACCGCCGCCTCGAACGCAACCATGACGCCCTTCCCCTGAGCTGCCGCGAAAACCTCGTTGCCGTGCAGCGCGATCAAGGCCTTGTTGGCCGTGACCACGTGCTTGCCATTCTCGATGGCTTTCAATATGACTGTCCGGGCAGGCTCGTATCCGCCCATGAGCTCAACGACAACATCGACTTCGGGGTCGTTGGTGACAGCGAAGGCGTCTTCCGTCAGGCGAACATTCGTCAGGTTCAGCTCATCGGCCCGCTCCAGGTTACGGGCCGCCACATGGCTGAGCATGATTCGACGCCCCGCGCGCCGCGCGATCTCCTCGCTGTTTCGGCTGAGCACGGTCACCGTGCCGCCGCCTACAGTACCCAGCCCCAAAAGACCTACCCTTACCGGCTTCAACTCTCCCCTCCTTGCCGGAGACCCATGGCTTGCTCGTCGCGCCTGAACATGGACTTGACTCCGCGCAGCGCTTGCCGAGTACGGTGTTCGTTTTCGATGAGACCGAAACGAACATGATCATCACCGTATTCACCGAATCCAATACCCGGTGACACAGCGACCTTTGCCTCGGTCAGCAGTCGCTTGGAGAATTCCAGCGAACCCAGCGCGCGATACTGCGGCGGGATGGGCGCCCACACAAACATGGTCGCGGCCGGCTTCTCAACGGGCCAACCAAGGGCATTCAACCCGTCGCACAACACATCCCGTCGCCGCCGGTAGGTCTCGCGAATCTCCGCGACACAGTCCTGGGGGCCTTCCAAAGCCGCGATGGCGGCGACCTGAATCGGCGTAAAGATCCCGTAGTCCAGGTAGGACTTCATGCGCGTCAAGGCCGCCACGAGGGTATCGTTCCCGACCATAAAGCCTACCCGCCATCCGGGCATGTTATAGCTCTTGGACAAGGTAAAAAATTCAACGGCAACGTCTTTCGCGCCCGGCACCTGGAGCACCGACGGCGCTTGGTAGCCGTCGAAGACGATGTCGGCGTAGGCAAGGTCATGGATAACCCAGATCTCGTGTTCGCGCGCAATGTCGATAACCTTCTCGAAGAAGCCGAGGTCGACGCACTGAGTGGTGGGATTGCCCGGAAAGTTCAGGACAAGCATCTTCGGTCGCGGCCACGAGTCCTTAATAGCCTTCTCGAGCTCAGCGAAGAAATCGATGCCTGGCACCAGGGGTACGTGCCGGATGTCGGCCCCGGCGATGACGAAGCCATACGGGTGGATAGGGTAAGACGGATTGGGCACCAGGACTGCGTCTCCGGGGC
>JASJBY010000004.1 GCA_030066245.1 Gammaproteobacteria bacterium | reverse complement strand
CAGATGCTCCTTCCACAAGCTGTCCAGGACCTGGAGCATGATGGCCTTCTCGAAATGCCTAAGCACCGCGCTGCCCACCGCCGTCTCCTTGGCCTTGTAAACCTCCGCGGCCGTGTCCTGCACCTTCCGCCGCAACGTCTCTTCGTGCAGGCTGTCGTCGGCGTCAAGCCAGCCCTGGATATCCAGCTTCAGGTCGAACTCCTTCTGCAACGCCTCCTGAAGCCCGGGGATATCCCACTGCTCCTCCAGACTGCCCGGAGGGACAAAGGCGTTGAACACCGTGGTGACCACATCCTCCCGGAGTGCGGTAATGGTCTCGGAGACGTCATCCGTGGACATCAGCTCGCTGCGCTGCTCGTAAATCACGCGACGCTGGTCGTTGGCCACGTCGTCGAACTCCAGCAGCTGTTTACGAATGTCGAAGTTCCGACCTTCCACCTTGCGCTGTGCGTTCTCGATGGCTTTGGTGACCCACGGGTGCTCGATGGCCTCGCCCTCCTCCATGCCGAGCTTCTGCATCAGGCCAGCCACCCGGTCGGAGGCGAAGATGCGCATCAGGCTGTCTTCCAGGGACAGGTAGAAGCGACTGGAGCCAGGGTCTCCCTGGCGGCCGGAGCGACCTCGCAGCTGGTTGTCGATGCGGCGAGACTCATGGCGCTCCGAGCCAATGATGTGTAAGCCTCCCGCCGCAACCACTTTCTCGTGACGCTCTTGCCACTGCTCGGTCAGCTTGCCTACGGCCTCTTTGTCCGGGTTTCCCTGTTGCTTCAGATCCGCCTGCAGGTTGCCGCCGAGCACAATGTCGGTACCCCGGCCCGCCATGTTGGTGGCAATGGTGACGGTTCCTGGCTCGCCCGCACGCGCAATCACATTGGCTTCGCGCTCGTGCTGCTTGGCGTTGAGCACCTGATGCGGGATCTTCTCCTTGTTAAGCACGCCCGCCAGATACTCCGAGGTCTCGATAGACGCGGTGCCCACCAGCACAGGCTGCCCGCTGCTCCGACAGTTCTTGATGTCCTCGATAACGGCGTCGAATTTCTCCTTCTGCGTGAGATAGACCAGGTCGGGCATATCGTTCCGGACCATGTCCTTGTGGGTTGGAATCACGACCACTTCAAGCCCGTAGATCTGCTGGAACTCGAAGGCTTCGGTGTCGGCGGTGCCGGTCATCCCGGACAGCTTGTCGTAGAGCCGGAAATAGTTCTGGAAGGTAATCGACGCCAGGGTCTGATTCTCGTTCTGGATCGTCACCCCCTCTTTGGCCTCCACGGCCTGATGCAGGCCTTCCGACCAGCGCCGACCCGGCATAGTGCGACCGGTGAACTCGTCGACGATGACCACCTCGTTGTCCTTCACGATGTAGTCCACATCCTTCTGAAAGAGGGCGTGGGCACGCAGCGCTGCATTCAAGTGGTGCATGAGGATAATGTTGCTGGCATCGTACAGGCTCTCGCCCTCGCGCAGCAGCCCGTCCTTGGTCAACAATTCCTCGACGCGCGCGTGGCCTTCTTCGGTAAGAAAGATCTGACGCTGTTTCTCGTCGACGCTGTAATCGCCGGGGCCGTCCTCTTCTTCCTGGCGGCTGAGCTTGGGGATCAGCCGGTTCATC
Source organism: Gammaproteobacteria bacterium (assembly GCA_030066245.1). Taxonomy (GTDB): domain Bacteria; phylum Pseudomonadota; class Gammaproteobacteria; order JAABTG01; family JAABTG01; genus JASJBY01. Next base: position 27,467 of record JASJBY010000004.1, on the reverse strand, counting down.
TTCAGATAGAGTTCGGAGTTTTCGTCTGTCGGCCCGGAGATGATCAACGGCGTGCGGGCCTCGTCGATGAGAATGGAGTCGACTTCGTCAACGATGGCGAAGTTAAGCACACCCTGCGTCTTCTCCGCCGCGCTGAACGCCATGTTGTCGCGCAGGTAGTCGAAGCCGAACTCGTTGTTGGTCCCGTAGGTGATATCGGCGCCGTACGCTTCACGCCGGCTCACGGGCCGCATGTTTTCGTAGCCGCCAGCGGAGCCGTCATAGTCGGGATCGTACTCGTAGGAGCTGCTGTCCGGACCCAGGCCGCCGGAGGAGTTGATCACGCCAACCTTGAGACCGAGAAAACGGTAGAGCTGGCCCATCCATTCGGCGTCTCGGCGGGCCAGGTAGTCATTCACCGTGACTACGTGCACACCCTTGCCGGGCAGGGCATTGAGATAGGCCGTCAGCGTGGCCACAAGGGTCTTGCCCTCGCCGGTGCGCATCTCCGCTATCTTGCCCTCGTGCAGCACCATGCCCCCGATAAGCTGGACGTCGAAATGGCGCATCTGCAGCACCCTTCGGCCGGCTTCTCTCACCGTGGCAAAGGCTTCGGGCAGCACGCTGTCGAGGGTTGCCCCCTGCTCGAGCCTGCTGCGAAACTCCTCCGTCTTCGCCCGTAGCGCCTCGTCGGTGAGTGAGGTCAGGGACTCTTCCAGGGCATTGATGTCCCTGACGGTCCTGTTCAGCCGCTTCAGGACTCGCTCGTTGCGACTGCCGAATACTTTGCTGAGGAACTTACTAGCCATGCTGGGGTGTCAGTCCGTCGGTTACCTAGAAGAGTCGGCGGATGCTCCGCGCGACCAGGACCCACACCAGTCAGACCGGGTCGCGGCACCGCTGGGGTCGGCCGGGGCGCGGGTGAACGTTGAAAAAAGCCTGCTTAGGATAGCAAAGCACGAGGCTCCGGCGCGAACGCCGGCTGGGGATCAGCCGCGAGCCCTGACGTACTTTATGGGGTTGACCGTCCTGCCGTTACGCAGAACTTCGAAATGCACATGCGGGCCTGTGGACCGGCCGCTGGAACCCATCTTGGCGATGGTCTGGCCTTTGCGAACCGTCTCGCCCACTTTCACCAAGTTGTCCTGGTTGTGGGCATAGCGTGTGACCAGGCCGTTGCCGTGGTTAAGCTCGACCATCTTCCCGTAGCCGTAGCGCTTGCCCGACCAGGTCACCACGCCGGAAGCCACGGCGACTACGTCAGAGCCGCGCTTGCCTGCGAAGTCGATGCCATCGTGGTAGGCCTTCTTCCCGGTGATGGGATCGGTGCGCTTGCCGTAGTAGGACGAAATCCAACCCTTGCGGATGGGCCGCCCGGTAGGCCGCACGGCAGACGCCAGCCGCCGGTTCATCAACAGCGATTCCAGCACGTGAAGCTGCTGGCTGCGATCATCCAGCTGCTGGTCCAGGGCGTCCAGCGCTGTCAAAAAGTCAGGAACGGTGTTGGATTGCAGAGATGCCGTATCCTCAGGCCCCCCCATGGCCGGCCGGGAAACGAAATCAAATTCGCCCTTATCCAATTCGGCCATGTCCACCAGGCGCCCGCCCAAGGCGTCCAGACGGATTATGTGCGCCTGCAGTTGCCCCAGCCGCTGGGCCAGTGCATTGAGGTGATGCTCAGCGTTGGCTTTGGCGCGCGCCACGTCCTCCCGCTGGCGCTCCAGCTCGCCCTCCCAGATGTCCGCCGCAGGCTCGTTCTCCTGTTTTGCCATCGACACGCCCACCTGGTAGCCACCGAAGACGAGCGCACTGGCTACGAGCAGCAGCGCGGCTGCAACCCCCATCGTCCCCCAGGTGCCCAAGTGGAGCCGTCGACCCCCACCGGGCGTGTTCGATACGCAAATGATCTCCATTGCGACGTGACTGTGCTACTTTTGTTCCTACCCGTCGTTCTGCTGGCACGGTCTCCCGATTGGCCTCTAAACGGACCCGGCCAGAAGCGCCAAACGGTAGGTAAATCAACCGGTTAGACCCCTTGACGCACCCGCGACCGAAATCCGTGCGTTGTGCCCTGCGGGCCGCCGTCGACCCCTGACTGGCGCGCTTCCATGGCTTACCCTGATTAGCGTCCTGACTATATAGTACTTTAGCAGACCACGATAGGTCCCTGGAATAGGCGTGCTTCCTATGTCAAGCAACCGCGCGCGGGAGAACGGACGCCCGTCACAAACAAAGACCGTGGGCCGATTCTGCGGTGATTCTCCGGGCTTGGAGCGTTTGGTACGCCGCGCCCGCTACCTCGAGCGGGTCGACCAAGCTCTGCAGCAGCTGCTGGGGGCCCCGCTGGCTGGGCGCTGCCGGGTGGCCAACATCAACCACGACACGCTGGTGCTGCAGACGCCCTCGTCGGCCTGGGGCTCGCGCTTGCGCTACCTGGCCCCCGGCATCCTGCAGCAGCTGTCGAGACAGCTCGGGTGGGACCGGATCAAACATACCAAGGTGCAGGTCAGGCCGGAAGCGTTCCGGCCGTCGGCGGAGCCTGCGCGGCGCGCGAGGTTATCCCGGGAATCGGCCGCCCTGCTGCGCCAGGTGGCGGAGAACATCGAAGATGCCGCCCTGCAGGACGTCCTGCTAAGCTTGTCCCGGCGCGCTGACTGAGCCGGGCAGCGGTGACTCCGGCGGCGGCTCGTCCGCACTACCCGGCGGAGGGGAGCGGTTCCACAGGCATGGCAAACACCCGGTCTCGCTCTCTCAGGGTCAGCACCTCCCAGGCTGCGCTGTCCGCAACCAGGGTCGTCAATAGCCGGTTGTTCAGCGCGTGGCCGGACTTGTAGCCGCTGAAATGCCCGATCAGGCCGTGTCCGAGCAAATACAAATCGCCCACCGCGTCCAGCATTTTGTGCCGGACGAACTCATCGGCATAGCGCAAGCCGTCTTCGTTGAGGACCCGATAGTCGTCCAGAACCAGCGCGTTGCTCAAACTGCCGCCCAGCGCGAGCTTGGATTCCCTCAGCCGCTCCACGTCCCGCGTAAAGCCGAAGGTCCGCGCACGGCTGACCTCCCGCACGTAGGAACACTTGGAAAAATCCAGCGAAGCGGACTGAAGGCGCTCGCGAAACACGGGGTGGTCGAACTCGATACTGACAGATACCTTGAACCCTTCGTGGGGCTCCAGCTTTACCCACTTATCACCGTCGCTGACGCGTATGCGTTTCTTGATGCGCATATAGGTCCGGGGAACCCGCTGCTCCTCGACGCCCGCGGACTGGATTAGGAACACAAACGGCCCTGCGCTGCCGTCCATGACCGGCACCTCGGGTGCACTGACGTCCACGTAGACGTTGTCGATGCCGAGCCCAGACAGCGCCGAGAGCAGATGCTCGACCGTCGAGACCGCGGCGCCGTCGCGGCCGAGCGTCGTGGACAGCCGAGTGTCTGTCACATATTCCAGCCGCGCCGGTATCTCCACGGGGGGGTCCAGATCCACCCGACGAAACACCACGCCGGTGCCGCCGGCGGCCGGTCTCAGCGTAAGGTACACCTTCTCACCGGTATGCAGCCCGATACCGGTGGCACGAATCGCGTTCTTTAGCGTGCGCTGCGTGATCATCGCCCCCCTTTTTCCCTAGCCACTCTGGCGCCGCCGCCTCAGCGGCAAACGCCAGAATGCTAGCACAGCCTGAGTCCCGGCACACCGCTCACCGCCCGCCCGTTCCACTGCGCACCGGGCCACGGGTCCCGTTCGCCCACGGCGTCCTGCGCCACACGGAGGCTATGCGCGCCGCCGCGCGAAGCACCTGTTCGCGAGCCGCTCCGGAGCACCCCTGCTGCCCTGGCCGTGACCTCGCGCCAATGTCCACCGCACCCCGCCCGGCGCCAACCTAGACGCCGGGCAGGCTTGCCGGGGGCTAGTCCGCCTGACGCCGCAAGAAAGCAGGTATGTCCAGGTAGTCCGAGTCGGCGTCCAGTCCGGAAGCCTGCTGCTCCGTCGCCTGGTTGCGGATCACTGTCGGCCGGTCCAGCCGCTTGTAGTCGATCTGGCCGTCACTGCTTGGCTTGACCAGCTTGATGCCCGGGCTTGCCTCCCGCACGGCAGCCTGGTCGAGACCCGTGGCAACCACCGTGACGCGCAACTCGTCGCTGCCGCTCTCTTCCAGCACGGTGCCCATGACGACGAGCGCCTCGTCCGAGGCGAAGTTGTTGATGGCTTCGCCGACTGACTGAAACTCGTTCATGCCCAGGTCGGCACCCGCCGTCACGTTGACGAGTATGCCCCGAGCGCCGGCCAGGTTTACGTCCTCCAGCAGCGGGCAGGCGATGGCTGCTTCAGCCGCCTCCCGGGCCCTGTCTTCGCCCATCGCCCGACCCGAGCCCATCATAGCCCGGCCTTTCTCGGACATCACCGTTTTCACGTCGGCGAAATCCACGTTGATGAGGCCCGGGTGGGTGATGAGCTCGGCGATGCCCTGCACGGCTCCGTGCAACACATCGTTGGCCGCCTTGAATGCGTCCTTGAGCGACATGCCCGGACCGAGCACGCTCAGCAGCTTCTCGTTCGGAACGGTGATCAGGGAATCCACGTGCTCGGTGAGTTCCTTGATGCCCGCCTCCGCGATCTGCATCCGTTTGCGCAGCTCGAACGGGAATGGCTTGGTGACCACCGCCACGGTGAGAATGCCCATTTCTCTCGCCATCTGCGCGATAACCGGGGTGGCGCCCGTGCCGGTACCACCGCCCATGCCGGCAGTGAGAAAAATCATGTCCGCACCCTCGAGGACCTCGACGATGCGGTCCCTGTCCTCGAGTGCCGCCTGGCGTCCCACCTCCGGGTTGGCACCGGCGCCAAGACCCTTGGTGATGTGGTTTCCAAGCTGCAAGACGGTCTTTGCCGACGAACTGGTCAATGCCTGAGCGTCGGTGTTGGCGCAGATAAACTCCACCCCGTCGATGCTTCCCGACAGCATGTGCTCCAACGCATTGCCGCCGCCACCGCCCACGCCGATGACTTTAATCACCGCCGAGTTCTGGCTGTACGTGTCCATAAGTTCAAACATGGAATGCTCCTCCTCTGCTACTCGATTTCAATCCCAAAAAGCTGCTCACTATTGCCCTTATTCCTGTCGCACTACGGGCAGGTTCTAGTAACCACGTCCGGACCGGCCCTGTGCGCCGACCCCGCTCACTGAAACCCAATGACCGCTCGACTCCCGAATTAGAAATTGCCTTGAAACCAACTCTTCATGCGCTCCCAAACACCTTTGATTCCCCCTCCTCCCTTGCCCTCGGCCGCTGAATCCTTGGCATGCTGGTGCCCGAACTGCAGCAATCCGACGCCCGTGGCGTAGATAGGATTGCGTACCACCTCGGTCAGGCCCGATACGTGCTGGGGCACCCCCAGGCGTACCGGCATGTGGAACACTTCCTCAGCCAGCTCCGGTACGCCTTCCATTTTCGAACTGCCACCGGTCAACACGACGCCGGCGGCCGTCAAGTCCTCGAAACCGCTGCGGCGCAGCTCTGCCTGCACCAGCGTGAGCAATTCCTCGTAACGCGGCTCCACCACCTCGGCCAACGTCTGCCGAGCCAGGCGCCGGGGCGGACGATCGCCGACGCTCGGCACCTCGATGGTTTCTTCCGGGTTGGCCAGCTGAGTCAAAGCGCACGCGTACTTGATTTTGATTTCCTCGGCATGCTGGCTAGGGGTACGCAGCGCCACGGCTATATCGTTGGTGACCTGATCACCGGCGATAGGGATAACGGCCGTGTGTCGGATGGCGCCCTCAGTGAACACCGCGATGTCGGTCGTGCCGCCGCCGATATCCACCAGGCAGACGCCCAGCTCTTTCTCGTCCTCGGTGAGCACCGAGTAGCTGGAAGCCAGCTGCTCCAGGATGATGTCATCCACCTCCAGACCGCAGCGGCGCACGCACTTGATGATGTTCTGGGCCGCGCTCACTGCGCCGGTCACCAGATGAACCTTTGCCTCGAGACGTACGCCGGACATGCCCACCGGCTCCCGGATCCCTTCCTGGTTGTCGATCAGGAACTCCTGGGGAAGGATATGGATAACCTTCTGGTCTGCCGGGATCGCCACCGCCCGGGCTGCGTCGATGACCCGGTCAATGTCCCCCGGGGTGACCTCCTTGTCGCGGATGGCCACGATGCCATGGGAGTTCAGGCTGCGGATGTGGCTTCCGGCAATACCGGCAAACACGGCGTTGATCTGGCATCCGGCCATGAGCTCGGCCTCCTCCACCGCCCGCTGGATGGACTGAACGGTCGACTCGATGTTGACCACGACGCCTTTCTTCAGGCCCCGCGAAGGATGAGAGCCGAGCCCGATGACCTCGATCTCCCCGGCGGTGCCGATCTCTCCCACGATGGCCACCACTTTGGAGGTGCCGATATCCAGCCCCACTATGAGACCCTTGTCGATCTTCTTTCCCATCAGTCCTCGCTTACCTTGGTGTCCGGCTTGTCACGCCACCGCACCGCGAATCCATTCGGATACCTCAAATCCACCCGCTCGGCCCTGCTGCCACGGTCGGCCTGCACCGCTGGAAATACCCGTGCAAAGCGACGCAACCGCACTTCGGCCGGCTGGCGCCCGACAATCAGGCGCGTGCCGTCCGCGAGCTCCAACCGCCACGAGCGCCGGGCATCCATGCTGGCGCGCCGAATCAGCGGTAGCGACGCCAGCCACCGGCCGAACTGCCGATAACCGCCGAGGAGCAGGGCTTCGCTGCCCTCGGGGCCGGACAGGACGGGGAGCCCCGGCGGAACCTCCTGCGCGGCCGGCCTGAAAGCGTCGCCGTCTACATCGACCAAGCCACCGGCCTCCCAGCGCGCGGCGGGCTGCCGCTCCACCACCCGCACGTGCAGGCGATCGGGCCACACCCGCCGTACCGTGACTGCCTTCACCCAAGGCAGATTCAGCACGGCCACACGCACCGAATCCAGGTCCACCAAAAAGAAACCGTCCAGCAACTGCGCGGTGATAACCTGCTCCAGGCGCTCGCGCGCCAGATACTGGAACTCGCCCTCCACCCTCACGGCTCCGATCGGCACGCGCCGAGGGTCCAGTGCCGTGTAGGCCGCCCATGCGACCAGGCTTATCAAGAGCAGCAGAAAGACGCCCATCCACCATCGCTTCATTGCTCATCGCTTGGTTCCGGCGCCGCTGGCCGCTCGCCCACGGCAGCAGTGGCCAGGATTCTCAACGCCAGCTCGTCGAATTCGATTCCGGCGGCCGCGGCGGCCATGGGGACCAGGCTATGGCTGGTCATGCCGGGAATCGTGTTGAGCTCGATCAGCCAGGGATCGCAGCCTGCATCCAGAAAGAAATCGACGCGGCCCCAACCCCGCGCACCGAGCACACCGAAGGCCTTCAGCGCCATGGCCTGAAGTCGCTGTTCGGCGTCGCCGTCCAGGCCGCAAGGGCAGATGTAACGCGTACTTTCATCTTCGTACTTGGCCTGGAAGTCGTAGAACCCGCGCGGCGTCTCCAGCTTGATCAACGGCAGCGCCTGCCCAGCGAGCACCGCAGCGGTGTACTCCTCGCCCACGACCCAACTCTCCACAAGCACCTCCGTGTCATAGCTCGCGGCCTCCCTCCAGGCCCTGCGCAGCTCCGCGAAGCTGTCCGCGCGGCCGGTCCCAAGGCTGGAGCCCTCATGCACCGGCTTGACCATGACCGGCCAACCCAGCGCCACCGTGTCCAGGTCGGCTTCACTTGTAACCACCTGGTAGGCCGGCGTGGGCAGCCCGGACGCCTGCCAGAGCATCTTGGTTCGCGCCTTGTCCATGCCCATCGCGGAGGCCAGGACGCCGCTGCCGGTGTAAGGGATCTCCAGGGCCTCCAGCACGCCCTGGATCACGCCGTCCTCACCGCCACGTCCGTGCAGTGCGACGAAAACGCGGTCGAAATCCGCATCTTCCAGGGTTGCCCCGATGCGCCGGTCCACGTCGACGCCGTGGGCGTCCACGCCGCTGCGACGCAGCGCCGCCAGCACAGCCGCACCGCTCTCCAGCGAGATCTCACGCTCGGCTGCCCAGCCTCCCATCAGCACTGCCACCTTGCCGAATGCGCTCGGATCGGGGCAGGTGTTGTGAGCGTCAGAAGTCATCCGCGGGCCTTCCCACGATCTTCACCTCGGTGGTGAGTGCCACCCCCTGCACGCGCTGCACTGTCGCCATGACCTCCCGAATCAGGATCTCGATATGGGCTGCCGTGGCACCGCCGGTGTTGACGATGAAATTGGCGTGCTTCTCCGACACGCAGGCACCGCCGATGCGCCGGCCCTTCAGCCCGCTCGCCTCGATAAGCCGTGCCGCATAGTCTCCGGGCGGGTTACGAAATACGGAGCCGCAGCTGGCTTGTCCCATGGGCTGGGTATCCGAACGGCGCCGCAGCAGATCCCGGATGCGCCGGTTCGACTCGGCCGTGTCGCCCCGCTCCAGACGCAGCCGGGCGGCCACGAACCACTCACCGGCCGGCCCGCTCGCCTGCCGGTATCCGATGCGGAATTCGTCGGGTGAGCGTTCGCGCAGCCGGCCAGCCCGGTCCAGCGTTTCCACCCGCTCTACCACTCGCCACGTCTCGCCGCCGAAAGCACCCGCGTTCATGGCCAGCGCGCCACCCATGGTGCCGGGGATACCGGCCAGAAACTCGGCGCCCGCGAGACCTGCCCGCGCCGCGACCCGGGCCACTTTTGCGCAGGCCACGCCGGCTTCGACCCGCAGCCGATCCCCATCGAGCCGCTGCACCGCGTTGAGTAGCCCCGCGGTCGTGACCACGGTGCCCGGCAGACCACCGTCCCTAACCAGCAGGTTGCTGCCGAGGCCCAGCCACAGCAGTGGCTCATCGGCCGGCAGGTCGGCCAAGAAGACGCTCAGATCGGTCAGGTTGGCCGGCTCGTAGAATCTCTCCGCCGGTCCGCCGACCCGCCAGGATGTGTGGCGGGCCATGGGCTCGTTGCGCCGCAGACGACCGCGAGGCAAGGACGATTCCGCCATGACGCTCACCCGCCCTGCCCCCGGCTCCCGGAAGCCTTGCTGAAGTCCTCCGCCAGGCCGCGCGCGGCCCGGCCGATATCACCCGCGCCCAGCGTCAGCAGCACGTCGCGCCCCGACAGCACACCGGCCAGCGCCTCCGGCAGCGCAGCGGGACCGGGGACGAACACCGGGTCCACCTGACCCCTGGCGCGAATGGCACGGCTGAGGGTGCGCCCGTCCGCGCCCGGGATGGGCGCCTCGCCCGCCGCATAAACCTCTAGCAGCAGCAGGACATCCACCTGGGAGAGCACCTGGGTGAAATCCTCGAAGAGATCGCGGGTGCGGGTGTAACGATGGGGCTGAAATGCCAGAACCAGACGCCGATCCGGCCAGCCGTCCCTGATGGCGGCGACAGTCGCGGCCACCTCCCGAGGGTGATGGCCGTAGTCATCCACCAGCAGCACGTTTCCGGCAGGCATCGGCAGCTCGCCGTAGACCTGGAAGCGCCGAGCGATCCCTTCAAAGTTTTCCAGGGCCTGGCGGATATCCGCGTCCGGCACCCCCAGCTCACTTGCCACGGCCACAGCGGCGAGCGCATTGAGTGCGTTATGGCGCCCGGGGAGGTTGAGGACGATCTCGAGACGCTCCTCGAGTCCGGCGCGCACCACTGTGAAATGGGTGCGGGGTCCTTCCTGGTGCACATCGACGGCGCGAATGTCGGCCTCCGCCGCCATGCCGTAGCTGAGAATGGGCCTGGGGACGCTGGGCACCATCTCTCTCAGCACCGGATCATCCAGGCACAGTACCGCCAGGCCGTAGAACGGCGGTCGGTGCAGAAACTCCAGGAAGGCTTGCCGCAGGCGCGCGAAGTCTCCCCCGTAGGTGCTCATGTGGTCGGCGTCTATGTTGGTGACCACCGAGACGAGGGGCTGCAAGCGCAGGAAGGAGGCATCGCTTTCGTCGGCCTCGGCCACCAGATACTGGCCAGTGCCGAGGCGCGCGTGCGTGCCGGCTCCGTTGAGTCGGCCGCCTATGACGAAGGTCGGATCGAGCCCGCCCTCGGCCAGCACGCTCGCGATAAGGCTGGTGGTGGTGGTCTTGCCATGAGTGCCGGCCACGGCAACGCCCTGGCGGAAGCGCATCAGCTCCGAGAGCATCTCCGCTCGCGGCACCACGGGCACCCGCAGCTGGCGGGCCTGCTGCACCTCCGGATTGCTGTCGCCCACCGCCGAGGAAGTGACCACCACATGACAGCCGGAGACCCGTTCCGGATCATGTCCGATGAATATGTTCACGCCGAGTTTGCGCAGACGACGGGTCGCGGCGTTCTCCTGCAGGTCCGAGCCGGAGACCTGGTAGCCCAGGTTGCACAGCACCTCCGCTATGCCGCTCATGCCAGCGCCGCCGATGCCGACGAAGTGAATATGGCGTACGCGTCGCATCCAGTTGGCTTGCCAGGCCGGCACGCCGTAGGCTGTTGCTTGCGGCGTCTCAGACATCGGCCACCTCCAGACACATGGCCGCCACGTCGCTGGCGGCACCCGGCCGGGCCATGGCCCGGGCATTGCGGGCCATCTCCTGGAGCCGCTCGCGAGATGCCAGCAGCTCCCGCAGCAAGTCAGCCAGCCGTTGTTTGTCCAGGGCCGTCTCCGGCAGCAGCACGGCCGCGCCCCGTTCCGACAGAAAACGCGCATTGCGGGTTTGGTGGTCATCCACCGCGTGAGGGAAGGGCACCAGGATGGCTCCCACCCCCGCAGCCGCCAGCTCGGCGATGGTCATGGCACCGGCGCGGCACACAACCAGATCGGCCCATGCATACGCCGCCGCCATGTCGGTTACGAAGTCTGCGACTCGAGCCTCTACCCCGTGCTCGGCATACGCACCCCGCGTCTGCTCCAGATGGCGCGCCCCGGCCTGGTGCCACACCTCCAGATCCATGTCGCCTAACGCCGCCAGCGTTGCCGGGACCACTTCGTTCAACGCCTTGGCGCCCTGGCTGCCGCCCAGTACCAGCAGGCGAACCGCTCCCTGCCGACCGGCCAGACGGGCTTCCGGCGCTGCGATGCTCGCCATTGCTTCCCTGACCGGATTGCCCAGATAGCGAGCGCCCGTGCGCGCGGGAAAACTGCCCGGAAAGGCTTCCAGGACCCGACTTGCCAGTCGCGCCAGCAAACGGTTGGTCAGGCCCGGAATAGCGTTCTGCTCGTGGATCAGCAGGGGCCGACGGGTCAGCCAGGCGGCGACGCCACCCGGCCCCGAGGCGAATCCGCCCATACCGAGCACCACGTCGGGGCGACGGCGACGCAGGATGGCGAGGGACTGAAACAACGCCTGGAGCAGTTTTACAGGTGCAGTGAACAGAACCCCGAGGCGCTTGCCTCGCAGTCCTGTGACCGTGATGAAGTCCAGTGGAATGCCTGCTTCGGGCACCACCTTCGCTTCCAGGCCGCGCCGTGTGCCCAGCCAGGTGACGCTGACGCCGGCGGGGCGAAGACGCTCGGCGACCGCCAGGGCGGGAAAAACGTGTCCACCGGTGCCACCAGCCATGATCAGCACGGCAGGCTGGCTCCCGTCACCTCTACTGCTAGACGCCGCCACCCGTCAAATCCCCCTGTCCCGCGTACGCAGCTCGTGGTCCACGCGCAGCAGCAAGCCCAGCATCAGACAGCTTGCCGCCATGCTCGACCCGCCGTAGCTCATGAGAGGCAGCGTCAGGCCCTTCGTGGGAAGCACGCCCAGATTGACCCCGATGTTGGTGAACGCCTGCAGGCCGATACTGATCCCGAGACCGTAGGCCAGATAGGCGCTGAAGGGGCGCGCGCGCTCCTCGGCACGGCGGGCAATGCTGAAAGCCCGCCAGACCACGAATGTGAACAGGCCGATGACCAGGATCATGCCGGCAAGACCGAACTCCTCGGCCAGCACGGCGAACAGGAAGTCCGTGTGGGCTTCGGGCAGATAGAAGAGCTTCTGCACGCTGCCGCCAAGGCCGACGCCCAACCACTCTCCGCGCCCCACTGCAATCAGCGCCTGCGTCAGCTGAAAACCACTGTCGAACGGGTCGGCCCAGGGGTCCATGAAAGCGGTCAGGCGCTCGACCCTGTAGGGCGCCAGCAGCACGACGACGCTCATAACCGCGGCAGCCGCGAGCATCCAGCCCGTGAAGCGACCCAGCGGAACGCCGCCCAGGAACAGCATGGCCAGGGCCGTGGCAAACAGAACCACGGTGGCACCGTAGTCGGGCTCAAGCAGCAACAGACCGGCAATCAGGGTAAGCAGCGCCATAGGCTTCAGGAAGCCACGCGCGCTCTGGCGCACCTCCTCGTTACGGCGCACCAGATAGCCGGCCAGATAGACAACGGCAAACAGCTTCACCAGCTCCGATGGCTGCAGGTTGACGGCGCCGAGGCTTATCCAACGCATGCTCCCGTTCACCTCGCGGCCGATGCCGGGCACCAGCGCCAGCGCCAGCAGCAGCAAGCCCATCACCAGCAGGGCGACGCCGGCACGCTGCCAGAACACCAGCGGAACGCGCAGGGCACCGAGGCCCAGCGCGACGCCGACGGCCACATAGGCCATCTGGCGCCAAAAATAGTAGAATGGCTGGCCAAGGGACCGATCGCCGATAGCGATGGATGCGGAGGCCACCATGGTTAATCCGAGCACCAGGAGAATCAGGACGGCGCCCAGAAGCCAGGCGTCGTAACGCAGCGACAGGCGGTTGCGGTCCTTGGCCCGGGCCTGGGGCACGGCATGGCTGGCAGCGGCGGCCGTCATGTGGCCCCTCCTCCGGTCACCGCTTGGACGAAGGCATCACCGCGCTCCCGGTAGTCCTGGAACATGTCGAAGCTTGCGCAGGCGGGCGAGAGCAGCACCGCGTCGCCCGGGCAGGCCCGCTCGCGCGCCGCAGCCACTGCCTGCTGCATGTCCTTCGCATAGGTGACAGGCACTGTCCCGCGCAGGGCTTGCTCGATTCGCGGCCCGTCCTGACCCATGAGCACAAGTGCTCGCACACGCGCGCACACAGGATCGCGCAGCGGCAGAAAATCAGCTCCCTTGCCGTCTCCGCCGGCGATGACCACCAGCTTGCCCGGCGCTTCGAGGCCTTCGATGGCAGCGACGGCAGCGCCCACGTTGGTGCCCTTGGAGTCGTTGTACCAGTCCACGTCGGCCTGCCGCGCCACCCACTGACAGCGGTGGGGCAAACCGCCATAGCGGCGCAGCGTGTCCAGCATGTCCGACAGGCGGAGCCCGACCGCCTGACCCAGCGCCAGCGCCGCCAGGGCGTTGGCACAGTTGTGGCGGCCTGCCAGGCGTAGGTCCCGACGTCGCAGCAGAGGCCGGTCCGCCTGCGCCAGCCAGTCCTCGCCGTTTTGATGCAACACGCCGAAGTCGTTGCCGTTCGGAGCACCGAGCCCGAAACCGATCACCGGTCTGTTGGGTCCGGCCATGGCCGTGGTTAGGGGATCGTCACGGTTGACCACCATCAGCCCGCTGCCCCGGTACACTCGACGTTTGGCTGCCACATAGCCGTCCAGGGTGGCGTGTCGGTCCAGGTGGTCGGCGCTGATATTGAGCACCACGGCGGCGGCGGCATTCAGGGAGTGGGTGGTCTCGAGCTGAAAGCTGGACAGCTCCAGAACGTAGAATTCCGGCTCCGGGCCTGCCAGCAGGTCCAGGGCGGGGGTACCGATGTTACCGCCGACGCCGGCTGCTCGACCCTGGTCCTCGGCCATGACACCCAGCAGGCTGGTAACCGTGCTCTTGCCGTTGGAGCCCGTTACCGCGACGACCGGCGCACGGGCGTGGCGGGCGAACAACTCGATGTCGCCGATGACGGGCACACCTGCGGCGGCCGCGGCTGCCACGGCGGGTTCGCGCACGGACACGCCGGGGCTGACAATCAGCTGCTCCGCATGCGCAAACGCCTTGCTGTCGAAGCCGCCCAAGCGGGGCGTAACCCCGGGAAACTCCCGGGCAAGTGTGGCGAGCCCGGGCGGCGCCGTGCGGCTGTCCGCCATGTCGAATGGAACACCCAGGCGGTGGAGAAAGCGCGCGCATGACAGGCCCGTCTGGCCGAGCCCGACGATCAGCGTCCTGCGCGTCTCCGTGTTTGCCTGCTGTGCCGCCACGCTCCTCACCTGGTGCCTCACCTGACCTTCAGGGTGGCAAGGCCGGTCAACACCAGCACCACCGTGATGATCCAGAATCGCACGATGACGCGCGGCTCCGGCCAACCCTTGAGCTCGAAATGATGGTGCAGGGGGGCCATGCGAAAGATGCGCCGACCCGTGAGCTTGAAGGAGGCCACCTGCAGCATCACGGATACAGTCTCCATGACGAAGACGCCGCCCATGATCAACAGGACCAGCTCCTGCCGAACCAGCACCGCAATGCAGCCCAGGGCGGCTCCCAGCGCCAGCGCTCCGATGTCGCCCATGAAGACCTGCGCGGGATAGGTGTTGAACCAGAGGAAACCCAACCCGGCCCCGACGATGGCCCCACAGAGGATGATCAGTTCGCCCACGCCGGCGATATAGGGAAATCCCAGGTAGCTGGAAAAGTTGGCGTTGCCCGTCACGTAGGCAAATACACCGAGCGCCCCGGCCACCATCACCGTGGGCATGATAGCCAGACCGTCCAGTCCGTCGGTCAGATTCACGGCATTGCTCGAGCCGACGATGACGAAGTAGGTTAGGACGACGAAAAACCAGCCCAGGTCGATGGCGACGTTCTTGAACACCGGCACAATCAGCTGGGTTTCGGCCGGCGTGACGGCGGTGAAGTAGAGGAACAGGGCACAGGCCAGCGCGATTACCGACTGCCACAAGTACTTGTAGCGCGCCGACAGTCCCTTCGGGTTCTTCTCCACCAGCTTGCGGTAGTCGTCGACCCAGCCCACGGTGCCGAACAGCAACGTCACCGTCAGCACGGTCCACACGACGCGGCTGGTGAGGTCCGCCCAGAGCAAGGTCGTTGCCGCAATAGACACCAGCAGCAGCGCCCCGCCCATGGTGGGCGTTCCGGCCTTGGTGAGATGACTCTCCGGTCCGTCGTCGCGTACCGTCTGGCCAATCTGGTAACGGCTCAGCCGATGGATCATCCGCGGCCCGACGATGAGCGAGATCACCAGTGCTGTGAGCACCCCGAGGATGCCGCGCAGGGTCAGGTACTGGAAGACGCCGAAGCCGCTGTGATACTGGGTCAGGTATTCGCTCAGCATCAGGAGCATGGATCAGCCCTCCACCACCAGGGCCATGACCACCTGCTCCATGCGACTGCTTCTGGACCCTTTCACCAGCAGAGTCACCCCGGCTGCCGCCGCCAGATCCGCACGCAGGGCCTGGACCAAGGCCCCCGGGCTGTCATAGTGGCGACCGTGGGCGCCGAACGCCTCGATGGCGCTTCGACTCAGGGTCCCGATGGCATAGATGCGCTCCACGCCCTTTTCCTTGGCCAGACGGCCCACATCTCGGTGATAGGCCTCGGCCCCGCTGCCCAGTTCGGCCATATCGCCCAACACCAGCCAACGGTGTCCGTCGAAATTGCCCAACACCGAGATCCCGGCAGCGAGCGATGCGGGATTCGCGTTGTAGGTGTCGTCGATTATGCGCGCTCCCCCGTGGCCCGCCTTGAACTGCAGCCGGCCGGCCACCGGCCGCATGTCCTCCAGGCCCTCCCGGATGGACCCCAGCGGTACGCCCACGGCCAACGCCGCCGCACTGGCTGCGAGCGCGTTCATGACGTTGTGCCGGCCGGCCAATGCCAGGTTGAACACGGTGCTCCCCGCCGGGGTCTGCAGTTCCAGGCGAGTGCGCTCCGAGCCGAGCTCGCAACGGGCAGACACGTCGGCGCCTGAACCCATGCCGAATGTCAGCTGGCGCCGCGAGCCGGCCAGTTCCCTCCACAGGCCCGCGTACGCGTCGTCGGCATTGATGACGGCGGTGCCGTCAGCTGCAAGGCCCTCGAACAGTTCGCCTTTGGCCCGCGCCACCGCATCCACGCTGCCGAAGCCTTCCAGATGGGCCGGGGCGCACTGGGTAACAATCCCCACGTCGGGGCCGGCCATGTCGGCCAGAGCCGCAATCTCCCCCGCGTGGTTGGCACCCATCTCCAGCACGGCGAATCGGTGCTCCGCGCCGAGACGAAACAGCGTCAACGGCAAGCCGATGTCGTTGTTATAGTTGCCCAGGGTGGCGAGAACCGCGCCTTCTCCGGACAGGATGGACGCCAGCATCTCCTTCACCGTGGTCTTACCGTTGCTACCCGTGACAGCAACCACCGGCAGCTGGAATCGACGCCGCCATGCTCTGGCCAGCTTACCGAGAGCCCGGCGCGTATCGGCTACGACCAGGCTCGGAAAGCCACCCTCAAGCGGTTTTTCCACCAGAGCCGCCGCAGCTCCCCGTGCCCGCGCCTGGTCGATGAAGTCGTGGCCGTCGAAGCGCTCGCCCTTCAACGCAGCGAACAGCGCGCCCGGAGACAGCGCCCGGCTGTCCGTATCGCAGCCCGAGAAGCGCACATCTTCCCCGGTTCTGGAGGCGTCCAGCGTCTTCGCCGCGGCGGACATCTGCATGCCGATCACCGACCCTCGCCCCCTTGAGCCGCCAGCGCACGCCCCACTGCCTCCCGGTCATCGAAGTGGCGCCGCTCGCCCGCGATGTCTTGATAGCTCTCGTGGCCTTTACCCGCCACCAGCACCACGTCGCCGGCGCCCGCAGCCGCAATCGCCCCGCGAATGGCTTCCTCCCGGCGTCGTTCCACGATGGCGGCTGCAGGGGCTTTAAGTCCCGCGAGAATGTCTCGAACGATGTGGTCGCCGTCTTCCCGGCGCGGGTTGTCGTCCGTCACCACCAGTCGATGGGCCGCGCGCTCTGCGACAGCGCCCATCTGGGGGCGCTTGCCCTGGTCACGCTCGCCGCCGCAGCCGAACACGCACCAGATGCGCCCGCCGCAATGCTCCTGGAGAGTGTCCAGCACCTGCGCGAGAGCCTCCGGCGTGTGGGCGTAGTCGACGACCACCAGCGGGCGACCCGAGACGCCGCCGAAGCGCTCCATGCGGCCCGGCACCGCCCGCACCGCCTTGAGCCTGACCAGGACTTCGTCCAGGGGCATGCCCAGGGCCAGCAGGGTAGCCACCGCGGCCAGCAGATTGGCCGCGTTGAAATGACCGATCAGCGTGCTCTGCAGGCGCCCCTTCGCGCGTGGCGTCGACACGGTTAGGGCAATGCCCGCGGGGCTCTTTTCCACCTGAGTGGCCACGACGCTGGCGCGTTTCATGTCGCCGCTCAGGCTGTAGCCCATGACCTCAACGCTCGCGGCTAGACCGTCGAGCATGCGCTCGCAGGCCGGATCATCCATGTTGACCACGGCGTGGCCGAGACCGGCCGTCTGAAACAGGGACCGCTTGGCATCCGCGTAGGCGGCCATGTCCCGGTGGTAATCCAGATGGTCGCGACTCAGGTTGGTGAACACGGCCACGTCGAACGCCACCTCGGAGACTCGGCCTTGCTCAAGACCGTGGGATGAAGCCTCCATGACCGCATGCCGTATCCCCTGGTCGCGGAGTTCTCCCAGGACACGGTGGGTAGTCACCGCTTCGGGCGTGGTGTGGGCGGAGGGCTGCAGGGCGCCCAGGGGCCCATAGCCCAGGGTCCCGAGCAGGCCGCAGGGAACTCCGCGGTCCAGGCCGTCCTGCAGAGCCTGAGCAATGAAGTGAGCCACGGACGTCTTGCCATTAGTGCCCGTGATACCCGCAATCCACATGGAACGGGACGGGTGCCGGTAGAAGCGATCGGCGACGGTACCCATCCAGCGAGGCAGATCCGGCACGCCGACCAGGGGCACCCCCGAGCGTGTGGTCATCATCACCGCTGGGGCCTCATAGACCACCGCGCGAGCTCCGCGGGCAATGGCGGTCTGCACATAGTCGCGGGCGTCGGTCACGGCGCCGCGTCGGGCAAGAAATAGATCTCCCGGCTGGACCAGCCGGCTGTCGGCCACCACGCCGCCGAGCACTCTGTCGTAACGGGCTTCGATGTTGACGATGCCGGCAAGCAGACCGCGCAGGCGGGGCGTCAGGTTCAGTGCCTCGGCCGCCATCATCATAGATCCCTCGAGGCAACGCGCTGATTCGCGCTAAGGGCGACGCGATGCCCCATGCCGCCGAAATCATCGGGCGAGACCCCGAGCATGCGGAGCGCGCCCGTCATCACTTCGGCGAATAACGGCGCGGCGACCTGCCCTCCGTAGTACTCTTTGCCTCCCGGCTCGTCAACCACGGTGACCACCACCAGACGGGGGTCGGAGACCGGCGCCATGCCGGCGAACACGGCCAGATAGCGATCGTCGGCGTATCGCCCATCCACGCTCTTCTTGACCGTTCCCGTCTTACCGGCAACCCGGTAGCCCGCGACGCGTCCACGCACTCCGGTCCCCCCATCCACCAGCACAGTCTCGAGCATGGCTTTGACTCGTTTGGCGGTTGCCGAGGAGAGCACCCGTTCGCCGGCAACAGGCTGGTCCTGCCTGAGAAAAGTGATGGGGCGCAGCCGGCCGTCACCAGCGATCACACCGTAGGCGCGGGCAAGCTGGAGACTGGTTACGGACAAACCGTAGCCATAGGCCAGGGTGGCCCGATGTATCCTCCCCCAGGCGGTGAAATCGCTTAGACTACCGGCGGCCTCGCCGGGAAACTCAGAGCCGGTCACGGCGCCGAATCCCACGTCTGCGAAGGTCTGCCACAGGGCTTCACGAGGCAAGTCCAGGGCGATCCTGGAAGCGCCCACGTTGCTGGATTTCTGGATGATGGTGGCCACGTTGATCACGCCGTAATCGCGGATGTCGCGCACGGTGTGCTTGCCAACACGGAGCAATCCCGGCGTGGTATCGACGATGGCGTCGGCGCTGAGCGACCCGCTTTGCAGCCCAGCGGCAACGGTGAACGGCTTGACGGTGGATCCCGGCTCGAATACGTCGGTTGCGGCACGGTTGCGGACACGATCGCTGACCCGATCAGCCCGGTTGTTGGGATTGTACGACGGCCGGTTGACGAGCGCGAGCACCTCACCGGATTGCACATCGAGGACCACCACCGATCCCGAGCGGGCACGATGCCTTCTGACGGCGGCCTTCAGCTCTCGGTAGGCGAGATACTGGATGCGGCGGTCCACGCTGAGGTGGAGAGCCCGCCCCGGCTGGGATTGCCGGATGCTCTCCACGTCCTCCACGGTTCGCCCAAACCGGTCACGGATGACTCGCTTTGCCCCGGGGGTGCCCCGTAGCCAGTCGTCAAAGGCCAGTTCCATCCCCTCCTGACCCGCATCGTCCACGTTGGTGAGTCCGACCACATGAGCCGTCACCTCACCCGTGGGATAGTAACGCCCATATTCACGCTGCAGAGCGACGCCGGGTATCTCGAGCGCCTGCACCGCCTTGGCGAGGGCTGGTGAAACGTGCCTCTTCAGATAAACGAACTCGCGCTGCATGCGCCCGGCCAGAAGCCGAGCCAG
This sequence comes from Gammaproteobacteria bacterium, assembly GCA_030066245.1. Taxonomy (GTDB): domain Bacteria; phylum Pseudomonadota; class Gammaproteobacteria; order JAABTG01; family JAABTG01; genus JASJBY01. The sequence continues at coordinate 7,983 of JASJBY010000004.1, read as the reverse complement.
GTCTCGACTGGTAAGGCCCAGCACCTTGGCCAGAGCCGGCCATCTTTGCCGATTGGCGGCCAGCTCGGCGGGGTTTGCCCACACCGAGTCCAGCGGTGTGCTGATGGCGAGCGGCTCCCCGTTGCGGTCCAGGATCATGCCGCGGTGGGCAGGCGCGCTTATGACCCGGAGATACCTGGCATCGCCTTGGTCTTGCAGGAAGTCTTTGTGCGCCAGGGTCAGCTCCGCGGCGCGCCAGATCAGCAGTCCTGCAGCCCCCAGTAGCGCGGACATTACCAGGTCGCGCCGAAAGCCATGAGATTTGCTGGCGCGGCGCGCGGTCATGGTGTCACCACCACGACTTCCTCGGCTCGAGGAACGTCCATCCCCAGCTGCTCGCGCACCACGCTTTCGATGCGTCCATGGGTCGCCCAGGTGCTTTGCTCCAACTGTAGCTGGCCCCACTCCACGTCAAGGGCGTCGCGCGCACGCTCAAGGCGCTGCAGGGTTGCAAACCGTTTGCGCGTCTCATGCTTGACCCAGACGACGGACAGCGCCGAGGCAAGAATGGACAAGCCCAGCAAACCGGCCGTCAAGCTACGCCAGCTCAAGCGGCTTTCTCCGCCACCCGCAGAATCGCACTGCGTGCGCGGGGGTTGCGGGAGACTTCCGCCATGGACGGCCGTATCGGCTTTCCGATGATTCGCAGGCGAGGTTTCAAGGCCGAATCGGGTACCGGCACGTCGCGTGGCAGCCAGTCACCCCGGGCCTGGTCGCGCATGAAGCGCTTGATCAAGCGGTCCTCGAGAGAGTGGAAGCTGATGACCACCAGCCTGCCCCCCACGGCGAGGACGTCGATGACCTGATCAAGCGCTTCCCGAATGTCTTCCAGTTCCCGGTTGATGTGGATACGCACAGCCTGAAATGTGCGTGTAGCCGGGTCTTTGTCCCGCTCACGCGTGGGCACTGCAGAAGCAACCATCTCCGCCAACCTCCGGGTGGTGGAGATCGGTTGCGCCTGTCGGGCCCGGACAATCGCCGCGGCGATCCGCTTCGCATACCGCTCTTCACCGAATACCTTCAAGACCCGGGCAAGGTCCGCCTGCCGAACGCTGTTCAGCCATTCCGCGGCACTCGGACCCGCCTCCGGATCCATGCGCATGTCGAGAGGGCCATCGCGACGAAAGCTGAAGCCCCTGCCCGGAGCGTCCAGCTGGGGCGAGGAAACGCCCAAATCGAACAAGATCCCGTCCACCCTTCCGAATACTTCCTCGGCGATTGCCACTTGGGCCAGCCCGGAAAACGAGCCGCGGTGCAGATGCAGCCGCGCATCCCGCTGAGCCAAATTCTTGCCGCTTGCGACCGCTTCGGGATCCTTATCCATCCCGATGACCCGGCCGGTGGGCCCCATTCGCTGCAGCACAGCCAGACTGTGCCCTCCCCGACCATAGGTACAGTCCATGTACACACCATCCGCCTTCACGCCGAGGGCGTCCAAGACATGCTCACAAAGAACCGGCTGATGCGCCTCCACCCCTGCTCCGGACTCCACACCGACTAGCTAACAGGGGCCGGAGATTCAGCCGGCCCGTTGCACCTGCTTACAGAACCAGATGCTTCAGGGCCTCGGAAGGCTCCGATAGCAGGTCCGCGGTCTTGCCCAACAGCTCCTCACGACGCGCTCCCCAAACGCCCTCGTTCCACAACTCGAACTTGTTCACCTGGCCGATCATGTGGACACGCTTGTCCAGCTGCGCCCATTCCCGCAGACCTTGGGGAATCAGCACACGGCCTTGAGCATCCATATCGCATTCAGCGGCGTGTCCGATCAGCAGGTGACTGATAGCCTGCGCCTTCTCGTCGAAGGCCGGCAAACCACGAATGTGGTCCTCGATGCGCTGCCACTCGGGAAACGGATAGGCAGCGAGACAGCGTTCGGTGAGACTGATGGTGAGGACTAGGGAGCCCCCGCAAGCATCCTGCAGCCGCTCACGATAGCGGGTGGGGATCGCCATGCGCCCTTTGGCATCGACGTTAAGCGAGTAGTCGCCCCGAAACACCCCGCGCTCCCCCAGTAGCTCCCTTTTGATCCACTTCTTTCCACTTTACGCCACCCTCGGCTAATTATGGATGGAGGATTTTCCAGCTGTCAAGAAATCTTATGAGCGCATTGGAATTTATTTGTTATAAGACAGTAACTTAGCTGAGTAAATGTTCAGAATCTGCGCAAAACGGCCCGATCAGGGGTTAATGCAGACATATTTATCAGTTACTTGGAATGAACTCTTGAGAAATTGCCTCAAAAGAAGGCATCAGGAGAGGGGGGAGGGAGTCGACCGGTAAGCCGGGTTCTGTCGCGGGCAGCCATTCATCTGGGACCTGCGTCACCACAGGCCTCTAGCGACCTACCCGGGAACTAAGGCGCGGGCAACGCCCTGCCGCGCCAGGCACGGCCTGTTCCCCTATTTGGTCTTGCTCCGGGTGGGGTTTACCGTGCCGCCACTGTTACCAGTGGCGCGGTGCGCTCTTACCGCACCTTTTCACCCTTACCGGCGTCCGCTTTCGAGAACGCTTGGGCGGTATGTTTTCTGCGGCACTTTCCGTGGGCTCGCGCCCCCCAGGGGTTACCTGGCACCCTGCCCTGTGGAGCCCGGACTTTCCTCCATGGCGCGTGTGCGCCACAGCGGCTGCCTGGCCGACTCCAGGGCCGAAGTTAGCGGAAAGGTCTGTGGGAAGCAATATGAGGACGTGACTCGTGAATAGTGAATAGGGAGGAAGAATAGTGACTCAGGAGAGGTGGTGAAGGTTGATTGGAGCTGCTTTCAGAGGCGGGGGTGCTGAGGCGAAGGGAAGGGGCGCGTGGCAGGGTTGAGGCATGGGGCGCTGGGCACGCCGTCAACGCCAGCCCTCAGGATTCAGGTCCGGTCTGGGCGCCCAGTTTCAGCGCCTGCGCGTACAGCTCACGCTTATTCTTGCCGGTCAGACGGGCGGCAACGGCGGACGCCTTCGACGCGGGGAGATGTTCCAGCAGCACGCTGAGCAGGCGGACATCTTCGGGCCCGAGCTCGTCCGCCGCGACGGGGCCGGCACCTTCCACGGTGATCACGAATTCGCCCTGGATGCGCTCTGGTCGTGATTCGAGCCAGGCGAGCACTTCGCTCAGGCGCGCCTCGTAGATCTCCTCGAACACCTTGGAAAGCTCCCGGGCGATGCCCGCCCTGCGGTCGGCGCCGAAGATCTCCGCCATGTCGGTGACGGTCTCCAGGATCCGATGCGGCGCCTCGAAGAAGACCAGTGTCCGGGGGTCTCCGGCCATTTCGCGGAGTCGTCGCACTCTGGCGGCGGATTTCGCGGGCAGGAAACCCTCGAAGACGAATCGACCGGCGGGGAAGCCCGAGACCGAGAGCGCGCTGGTGATAGCGCTTGGACCCGGTATCGGGACGATTCGGGCGCCCAGCGACCGCGCCGCGCGAACCAGGTGCATACCCGGATCACTGAGCAGCGGCGTACCGGCGTCAGAAACCAGGGCAATGCTCTCACCGCTCTGCAAGCGCTCCGCCAGCCGGGCGCTGACCTTCTTCTCGTTGTGCTGATGCAGGGACACGGTGGGGGTGCCGATAGCGTAGTGCCGCAACAGTCGCCCAGTGTGTCGCGTATCCTCGGCGGCAATCACGGCTACCGCCTCGAGCACCTTCAACCCCCGCCGCCCCAGGTCCTCCAGGTTCCCGATGGGCGTGGCCACCACATAAAGCACGCCAGCCTCGATTGACACTGCAACCCCCGTTTGGATACTGTCTCGCTCACCCCGGCACACCCGCCTCGGAGTACCAAAGGAATTGTCACCGGCCCACGCCGGCAACTCTAAGCCAACGCCGTCTACCCGAAGTTTCCATCAAATCCGTGTTCCAAGATACGTGTGCCATGAAAGACAGCTTGCCGAGCAGGCGCGCAGGCCTGCGCGTGTTGCTCCTGCTGACGGCGGGAATCCTGCTCAGCGCCTGCGCGGGCGCACCGGAGATGGAAGAGGACGAGCCCACCCCGACTCTGGACGAGACCGCTCAGGCAGCTCTAAAGGCAGGACAGTATCGGGAGGCGGCACAGCGCTTTCTCGAGCTCGCTGAGTCGGCCGACCCACCGCAGCGACACACCTATAGGCTCCGCGCGGCCAACGCACTGGTGTCGGGCCACGCCCTGGCCGAGGCCCGCGCTCTGCTCGCGGATACCGACGTGACCGGCCAGCCGGTAAACGTCCGAGCCCTCAAGGCCACTGTCGGCGCACGTATCGCACTCGCGGAATATCGGCCCTACGACGCGCTCGCCGAGCTGCAGCGCTATGTCGGTGAGTCGCTGCCAGCGGTTGAGGAAGAATTGCTGCGGCGCACCCTGGCGGAGGCGCACGCAGAGGCCGGCAACCCCGTCGAGGCTGCTCGCGCTAGGGTCGGGCTGGAGCTCTATCTGACCGATAGCGGTGAGCTGAGCCAGAACCGCTGGGAGATCTGGGCCCAGCTGACCCGCCTTCAGCCAGCCGTGCTGATCAAGCTCAGCCCTGCCCCACCTGACACCCTCGCCGGCTGGATGCAGCTTGCGGCCATGGCCAGAGTGCATGCCACCAGCTTCGCCGACTTGTCCGCGGCCCTGCCCGAGTGGCGAAACCGGTTTCCCGGCCACCCCGCCAACGAGTCGGTGCTGCCTGAATTGCTGGAAAGGCTGCGTTATGCCGTCACCGACCCGAAACACATCGCTCTGCTGCTGCCTCAGGAGGGGCGCTTCGCAGGCGCGGCCGCAGCGGTGCGCGACGGCTTCGTGGCCGCATGGTTCGATGCTCAAAACACCGAAAACGCACCGGTCGTTTCCGTCTACGACGCGAGCCCGGCGACGCTCTGGTCCGTTTACCAGGAGGCCGTTCAGAACGGGGCGGACTTCATCGTCGGCCCACTTGACCGAGAGTCGGTGTCGTTGCTAGCCATGCTGGACCGCCTGCCGGTGCCTACGCTCGCCCTCAACCAGGCTCAGGAAAAGGTATCGGAAGCCCCTTCAGACGTCCCGTCGGACGCACCCGCGGACGACCCGGATGCGGGGCAAGCCCTTGATTCGACGTCGTCGCCAGGGGAGCCGACGGATGAAGGCACTGCAGCGCAGGCACAAAACACGCCAGCCGACGCACGGTCCGACCGCCCCACTCTCGGTCTCTACCAGTTTGCGCTGTCGCCCGAGGGAGAAGCCGAGCGCGTTGCGGAGAGGGCTTGGCTCGACGGCCATACCCGAGCCGCCGTTATCCGTCCAGACACGGCGTGGGGCACGCGGGTCGCCGCCGCCTTCAACGACGCCTGGCTGGCGCTGGGCGGCGAGATTGCCGAGGAGCAGGTCTACGGCAAGGAGGACCAAGAGATCGCCAGCGCCATCAAGCGTATGCTGAACGTCGACGAGAGCCAGAAAAGAGCCCGGCAGCTTCGCTGGACGCTCGCGGGCGACCTGAAGTACGAGCCCCGTCGTCGACAGGATGTGGATCTTGTCTTCATGGCGGCGTTTCCTCGCCAGGCGCGCCAGATCCGTCCGCAGCTTAAGTTTCACCGGGCTTCCGACGTCGCCGTCTATGCCACCTCCCACGCCTACCCCGGCAGCCAGGACCGGGAGCGAGACAGGGACGTGGACGGCGTTGTGTTCGGCGACATGCCCTGGCTGCTGGCACCAGAGACGGCGGATCCGACACTGCACAGCGAGATCAAGACCCACTGGCACGACTCGGCGGACCGTTACAACCGCCTGTATGCTTTCGGCATCGACGCCTACCGGCTGATTCCACATCTGGGACGTCTGCGCACGCAGCCGTATGCCGATTTCGAGGGCGTGACGGGTCGCATCGGCCTGGACACCGAGGGCAAAGTGCAGCGCGATCTGGTGTGGGCGCAGTTCCGCGGCGGCCGACCTCGGCTCCTGCCCGAACCTGCTTCGCGATGAAGGATGCCCCGGGCGGTCAGGAACGCGGTCGCTGGGCGGAGCAGATTGCCCTACGCCATCTCGAAGACCACGGACTGCTGCCGCACAGCCAGAATTATCGCTGGCGCGGAGGTGAAATCGATCTGGTCATGTTGCAGGACCACTGGGTGGTTTTCGTCGAGGTGCGCTACCGAGGCGGCAGCGGTTACGGAAATAGCGCAGAGAGCGTGGACCTGCGAAAGCAACGCCGCATCGTCAACACAGCCCGGTACTTCCTGCAGCAGCATCCAGGCCTCAACGACCGTCCCTGCCGCTTCGACGTGGTCGCTGTTTCCGGCAGCGGCGAGGGACAGAACGTGCAGTGGATAGCAAACGCCTTTGATGCCGGTTAGCCCGCAGTTGCCGCCCGCATCCGCCCATGCGCTGAGCCCGTCGGCGTGGCGAATGCCGCACCACGCTCGGTTTGCGACGCCGAGCGGTGCGGCCGCCGGGCCGCACGGAAAATCCCTGGGAAGGGATCACCGCAGCACCCGCAATCCTCGAATCCAGCCCCGGCCGGCAAGACATACTGGACCATGGACCTGATAGACCGCGTCAAACGACAGTTCGAAGCCAGCGTTCAAGCCAAAGTAGAGGCCATGGAGGTGCTGGCCCCGGCCATCGCTCGCGCGGCAGAGCTGGCCACCAATCAATTGCTCTCCGAGCACAAGATTCTGTGTTGCGGAAATGGCGGCTCAGCCGCAGATGCCCAACACTTCGCGTCGGAGATGCTGAACCATTTCGAGCTGCAGCGCCCGGGCCTGCCGGCCATAGCCCTGACCACGGACAGCTCCACCCTTACTTCTGTGGCCAACGACTACCAGTTTGCAGACGTTTTTTCCCGGCAGGTCCGGACCCTGGGCCAGCCCGGCGATCTGCTGCTGGCGCTCAGCACCAGCGGCGACTCGCGCAACGTGCTGAGCGCCATCGAGGCGGCCCACGATCGCGAGATGCACGTGCTCTTGCTAACCGGACACGAGGGCGGGCGAGCGATGCCCATGCTCGGTACCGGTGACGTGGAGATCCGGGTGCCGTCAACGTCTACCGCCCGCATACAGGAAGTCCACGGGCTCGTGCTCCACTGTCTATGCGATCTGATCGACCACCAGCTACTCGGACAAAGTGATTGAGACCATGGTAAAGCTGCCCCTGTTGGCAATTCTCATCTTCCTTTCCTTTCTGCAGCAGGGCTGCGCCCCGTTGGTTGCCGGTGGCGCCGTAGCCACCAGCGTTATTGTCGCCAAGGATCCGCGCACGGCGGGCACCATAATCGACGACAAGGGGATTCAGATGAAGGCCGGCAATGAGCTCTACGAGGACGAGATGCTCGGCGACCAGGTTCACATCAACGTGGCAAGCTACAACGGCGTCGTGCTGCTCACCGGCGAGACGCCGACCGCAGAGATGCGTGCCCGGGCCGAACAGATCGTCAGTGAAGTGGACAAGGTGCGCCGCGTTCATAACGAGATCACGGTGGCAGCGCCAAGCTCAGGACTTACCCGCTCGAGCGACACGCTCATCACGACCAAGATCAAGACACGCATGGTTGCCGAAAAGGAGTTCGACTCGGGCCGAATAAAGGTGGTTACCGAGAACGGCACTGTGTATCTCATGGGCCTGGTAACCCGTCAGCAAGCCGCCGTAGCCACCGAAATCAGCCGCAGCGTCAGCGGCGTTCAACGCGTCGTGCGGCTCTTCGAGTACACAGACTGAACAAGTGTTCCGCCGAATCCAATACTTGCCAAACAGCAACCGGTTCGAGTCTGGTCGGGGCGTACTTCGGATAAGCCATCTGGTGTCTCAGGAGCGAAAGCTCTGCGAGCGGGTTACCCGCAGACGAAGGAACAACTCCGTGACCAGCCGCATCGAAAGGTGAGGAGTTCGACGCGCATTGAACACCGTTGCTGAAATTCCCCAGCAATTCCGTGACCGGTTGCGCGACGCCCTGGGTACCGAGAACCTGCTCGAAGATCCCGGCGACCGCTGGGCGTACGGCTACGATAACAGCCGTCGCCACGCCATGCCCGA